>JAGBHI010000035.1 GCA_017935575.1 Bacteroidales bacterium
TAACAAATCTGCGACTAAGCAAGTGCAGAGTTATGCTTGCATAAACTATGCCGAGCGTGAGCAGATTCAACAAACGAATGTTTGTTAACTACCCGTAGGGCGGTTGAGTTTACGAAACCGAAAACTAACAACTAAAAACTACCTACTTACAACTGATAGTATTCTAAACAAAAAATGGGCTGTGCGTGGCACAGCCCATTTGGGTTATTATAATTTATAGGTATTACAATTTTGGTCCGGCAGCAACTAATGCTTTACCTGCTTCATTACCTGTAAATTTAGCAAAGTTTTTGATGAAACGCTCTGCAAGATCTTTTGCTTTTGCGTCCCACTCTGCTGCATCAGCATATGTATCGCGAGGATCCAAGATGTTAGGATCTACTCCGTTCAATGCTGTAGGTACTTCAAAGTCGAAGTAAGGGATTTTCTTAGTTGGAGCGCTATCAATTGATCCGTCAAGGATTGCATCGATGATACCGCGAGTATCTTTGATTGAGATACGTTTTCCTGTTCCGTTCCAACCTGTATTTACCAAGTAAGCACGTGCTCCTGTTTTCTCCATTCTCTTAACCAACTCTTCTCCGTATTTTGTTGGGTGCAATGAAAGGAATGCTGCTCCGAAACATGCTGAGAATGTTGGAGTAGGCTCAGTGATACCACGCTCAGTTCCTGCCAATTTAGCTGTAAATCCTGAAAGGAAGTAGTATTGTGTTTGCTCGGGTGTCAAGATTGATACCGGAGGCAATACTCCGAATGCGTCAGCACTCAAGAAGATTACTTGTTGTGCGTGAGGTCCTTTAGAAACTGGTTTAACGATGTTCTCGATGTGGTTGATAGGATATGATACACGAGTATTCTCTGTTACACTCTTATCAGCGAAATCAATTTTACCGTTTGCATCAACAGTTACGTTCTCTAACAATGCATCGCGACGGATAGCGTTGTAGATATCGGGCTCGCTATCTTTGTCAAGGTTGATAACTTTAGCGTAGCAACCACCTTCGTAGTTGAATACACCTTCGTCGTCCCAACCATGCTCGTCGTCACCAATCAATAGACGTTTGGGGTCAGTTGAAAGAGTTGTTTTTCCTGTTCCTGACAATCCGAAGAATATTGCTGAGCTTTTACCCTCTTTGTCAGTGTTTGCTGAACAGTGCATTGAAGCAATTCCTTTAAGAGGATTCAAGTAGTTCATGATTGAGAACATACCTTTTTTCATCTCACCACCATACCAAGTGTTGATGATTACTTGCTCTTTTGTTGTTAGGTTAAATACAACTGCAGTCTCTGAGTTAAGTCCTAACTCTTTGTAGTTCTCAACTTTTGCTTTTGATGCGTTGTAAACAACGAAATCAGGCTCTCCGTAGTTTGCCAACTCCTCTGCTGTAGGAAGTATGAACATGTTTGATACGAAGTGTGCTTGCCATGCAACCTCAACAATGAAACGTACTTTAAGACGTGTTGCCTCGTTTGCTCCGCAGAATGTATCAACTACGAAAAGTTTTTTATTTGAAAGCTCTTTAACAGCTATCTCTTTCAATGTTTTCCAAGTCTCCTCAGTAACAGGTTTGTTGTCATTTTTGTACTCATCTGATGTCCACCATACTGTATTTTCGCTGACAGCATCTTTTACAAAGAATTTGTCTTTAGGTGAACGACCTGTGTAAACACCTGTCATTACGTTTACTGCGCCAAGCTCTGTTACTTGACCAACCTCAAAACCTTCTAAACCTGGTTTTGTCTCCTCTGCAAAGAGGACATCATAAGACGGATTGTGGATAACCTCAGTTGCTCCATTAATTCCGTACTTGCTCAAATCTAATGTTGCCATTGTAGTTTTTTAATTAAAAAGTTATTTTATAAAATTATATCTCATCAAAACTATTCATAGGTTTTTAGACCTAAATTTTTCAAGGATAGTTCGTCAAAACCAATCCTTAACCGCTTACAAAGGTAATACAAATTTTGAAAGTGCAATGTTTGATTAAAGAAATTTTTCGCCAATTAGTGTGAATTTTATTTTTAAATTTTTAAAACACTATTTTTTATTAGGATTAATAGGCTTTTCAAAACATATTTTTATTAATTTTGCGATGTTAGAAGGAGTGTTTAAATTTCACTTTAGATTTATTTGAAAGAGTTTTTGCTATTATACTTTCAAATATAAATACAACAGAAAAGCATAATTTGTTGTTATAAAAGAATGTAAGCATAATACTATGAATATAGAGATAAAGATAATCTCCTCTTTATGGGATTTTATAAAATACACAAATTTCAAAAACAGGCTATATAAAGGATCGCAATATGCTGTACCGCCTTTTTTGATTGACGAGCTTAACACTTTTAATCCTAAAAAGAATCCTGCATACGATTTCTGTGAATCTATCAGCATTATGGCTTACAGAGATGGTAAACCCGTAGGTCGGGCAACAGGCATAATAAATCATGCCGTAAATGAACGTACCGGGAAGAAATGTGCTCGTTTTGGTTGGATTGATTTTATTGACGACAAACAGGTCAGTATTGCTCTTACCGAATGGATTGAGAATTGGGCTATTCTCAATGGCATGACAGAAATTGAGGGACCGATGGGCTTTACCGATATGGACCCTGAAGGGTGTCTTATTGAAGGATTTGACCAGCTCGGCACAATGGCTACTATATATAATTATCCATACTACTCAAAACATTTTGAGGAGTTAGGATATGAGAAGGTTCAAGATTGGGTAGAGTTTAAAATAACTGTTCCTGACGACCTACCCGAGAAACACTACCGTATAGCCAACATAGTAAAAGAGAAATATGGACTGAAACTTGCCGAATGCAAAAACATAAAAGAGTTAGCCGATAAATATGGGCAATCTTTATTCCAAATAATAAACATTGCATACGACAAACTGTTTGGATACTCTCCTCTTACACCCCGCCAAATTGAGCACTACATAAAGATGTATCTCCCAATGTTACACAAAGATGGTGTTGTGGTTGTACTAAACGAACATGATGAAGTAGTAGGTGTAGCCGTAACTGTGCCGTCGCTTTCAAAATCTTTACAGAAATCAAAAGGTAGAATATTTCCATTTGGGTGGTATCACCTGCTTAAGGCATTCAAAAAAGGGAATGAGATAATAGATTTTCTACTAATTGCTGTTCGCCCCGACTACCAAAGCAAAGGAGCAAATGCTCTATTCTTTGAGAAAATATATACACATTGTAAAAATCAAGGGCATAAAATGATTGAAACAAACCCCGAATTGGACGACAACACAAAAATTCAAAACCAATGGGCAATGTTTGATACCGTACAACATAAACGCCGTAGAGCATTCCACAAAAAACTAATATAAGAACAACTAAAAACAGACTCCAAAGTTTTTTTGTCGCTTTGGAGTCTGTTTTTTTCATAACAATTTACAAAACTTATAGTAATAGTTCATTTTAACATCAAAAAAGTTTAATTATTACTTATAAATAAGTAATTTTGCACCCTCAATTTTTAAAAATTTAAATTATCACATTATAAAGGTTTCTTAAACAGAAGAACAATGGAACTAAAATCATTACTTAAAACCGTTGATTTTGAGCCTTCTCTTTTTAAAGCTCTTAAAAATTACAATAAGAAAAAGTTTATTTCCGACCTAATGGCGGGAGTTATAGTTGGTGTAGTGGCAATGCCTCTTGCAATTGCCTTTGGTATCGCCTCAGGAGTAACACCCGAAGCCGGCTTAATTACTGCAATTATCGGAGGATTTATAGTATCGTTCCTTGGTGGAAGTAGTGTACAAATTGGTGGTCCAACCGGTGCATTCATAATTATTGTGGCAGGTATTATCGCCCAATATGGTATGGAAGGATTGGCAATTGCCACTCTTTTGGCAGGTGTTATGTTACTTGTTATGGGATTGTGCCGATTTGGAGCTATCATAAAATTTATCCCCTACCCCATTGTTATCGGATTTACAGGAGGTATTGCCGTAACAATTTTCTCAACCCAGATAGAGGATTTCTTTGGTATGCACATTGAGAACCTTCCTGCCGACTTCTTCTCAAAATGGGGAGCATATTTCCAGAACATAGGTAGCACACACATTGCAACACTACTTGTTGGAGTAGCCACTCTGCTTATAATAATGTTTACTCCCAAAATAACAAAGCGCATACCGGGTTCACTTGTTGCTATAATATTGGTTACTATTGTAGTTTATCTACTAAAGACTTTTGCCGGACTTGAAGGCGTTGACACTATAGGCGACCGTTTTGGAACAATAACTGCCAATATTAAAGCACCGGAAGGTTTTGTTTTAAATTGGGAAGTTATAAACAACCTTATATCTCCTGCATTTACCATAGCAATGCTTGGAGCAATAGAATCTCTTTTATCAGCCACAGTCGCAGATGGTGTTATTGGAGAACGACACAACTCTAACACAGAATTGATTGCCCAAGGTGCAGCAAACATAGTATCTCCTCTTTTTGGCGGTATTCCCGTAACAGGAGCTATTGCCCGCACAATGACAAATATTAACAACGGTGGTAGAACACCAATAGCAGGAATTATTCATGCCGTTGTGCTTCTTCTTATTCTTTTATTGCTTGCGCCATTAGCAGTACACATTCCAATGTCATGTCTTGCCGCAATACTTATTGTCGTTGCATACAACATGAGTGGCTGGAGAACTATCCGTTCATTGTCAAAAGTTAAAAATGCCGATGTTATAGTACTATGGCTCACTCTTCTTTTAACAGTGGTATTCAACTTAAATATTGCTATTGAAATAGGATTGCTTCTTGCTGTAATACTATTCTTGAAACGAGTAACAGAAAACGTTCATGTTTCGGTTATACGCAAAGATTTAAATCTTGACGATGACGACCACAACCTTGCAACTCTTGAAGAGGAACATCTTAAATTAGAGAAAGGTGTTGAGGTATATGAAATTGATGGACCGTTCTTTTTTGGTATAGCAAATAAGTTTGACGAGCAAATGCGCGTATTGAGCGAAAAGCCTCTTGTACGTATTTTAAGAATGCGCAAAGTTCCTTTTATTGACTCAACAGGACTACACAACCTTGAAATATTTATTGACTCAGCACACAAAGAGGGTATAAGAATTATACTTTCAGGAGTACATAAATCGGTTCACGAGACATTGAAAAAGGGTGGCATCACTAAACATATGCAACCCGAAAACATCTGCGACAATATTCGCGATGCAGTTGCAAAAGCCAATGCCTACGTAACCTCATACAAAGAGCAATAAATATTTTTCAAAGAAAATAAATTTTAATTGCATAAAAAAACAATTTATGAGCTCTTTCTTAGTTATTATTAGAAACAACCTCTAAGAATGAGCCGAATAAAGATAATATTGATTGTCATCATCGCATTGTGCATATACAAAGAAGGATATGCACAATACGATGCGCAACTTAGTCAATATTGGGCTTTACCTACATATTACAATCCCGGAGCCGCAGGCTCAACCGACAAACTCAACATACGCGCTGCCACCCGACAACAATGGGTAAAAATGCCGGGAGCTCCCAAAACTTTCTTGATAATGGGAGATATGCCCTTTAAACTTTTCAAACAGCAACATGGTGTCGGAGCAGTAATTTCAAGTGAAAAAATAGGTCTTTTCTCAAATACCGCATTAGGGATACAATACTCGTTCAAAGTAAAACTTTTAGGAGGGCAACTTGGTTTAGGATTACAATTTGGTCTGATAAATCAAGTATTTAACGGAAGCGAAGTATATATTCCTGAGAGCGAATATCATACACAAACCGACGATGGAATACCAACCACAGAAGTTAAAGGCATGGCTTTTGACATGGGATTTGGAGTACATTATACTCACAAATATTTTTGGACAGGTTTCTCGGCAATGCACCTTACTTCTCCAAAGATAACCTTTGATGAAAAATATGAAACTTATGTACCCTCTTCATTTTATTTTACAGCAGGAGGCAATATTCCTTTTAAAAACTCGTTATTCATATTGCAACCCTCATTGTTGTTAAAAACCGTTGTCAAAAGAATTCAAGTAGAATTTGGAGCGATAGTAAAATACAACAAATTTATTTGGGGAGGCTTGTCGTACCGAGTTAATGACGCTCTAATATTCTCATTAGGAGGAGAATGGAAAGGAGTAATGTTAGGATATTCATACGATTACTCGCTGTCAGACATAGTAAAGGTAACGAGTGGAAGCCACGAAGTATTTGTAGGGTACAGCATGAAACTTGACTTAGGTAAAAAAACAAAAAATAAACATAAAAGTATTCGCATACTCTGATGATTTATCACACAAAACTCATCAGAAAAAATTAAAAAAAAGTATGAAAAAATTATTTTTTATAGCAGCGGTAACAGCATTGATAACCTCATGTGCTCCATCATCATCGGGTGGAGGTGGAGGAGAACTCGTAGGTGTTAGAGCAATGGCTTGGGGCGAACCTATGCCTTATGGAATGGTACTTATAGAACGAGGTTCGTTTACTGCAGGCTGCGCCGAAGAGGACTCTATATGGGGTACTCCAAAGAATGACAAACCTATATCTGTTGAGTCTTTTTGGATGGACGAGACAGAGATTACCAATGGTAAATACAAACAATTTTTGTTTTGGGTACGCGACTCAATCATTCGCGAACGCCTTGCCGATCCTGCATTTGGAGGTAACGAGGCTTTCAAGATTGAGGAAGACCGCGAAGGTAATCCTGTAAAACCATACTTAAATTGGGCAAGAGCAATTCCTTGGAAAAACCCAACTGAAGATGAAGCTCGCGCTATTGAAAGTGTATATCGCATCAACCCAATCACAGGTCAAAAAGAGTTGGACCCAACTCAAATGAACTATCGTTATGAGATATTTAATCATACCGAAGCGGCAAAACGTCGTAATCGTCTTGATCCAACACGCAGAATCTTAAACACTGATATTAAACCTGACTTTAATGCAGAGGTAATAATATCAAAAGACACCGCTTTCATTAATGATGACGGAAAGATAGTTACCGAAACTATTACACGTCCGTTGAGCAGCGAATTTGACTTCTTGAACACATACATTATAAATATTTACCCCGACACAACAGCATGGATAAACGATTTTGACAATGCATACAATGAGCCATATATGAGACTATACTTCTCGCACCCCGGATATAACGATTATCCCGTTGTAGGAGTTTCATGGGAACAAGCCACTGCTTTTTGTGCATGGCGTACTCAATATTTGTTAGCAGCATTGCAAACCCCATACATTGAGCCTTATCGTTTACCAACAGAGGCTGAATGGGAATACGCTGCAAGAGCTGGAGTAAATGAGAATAAATATCCTTGGGGAGGCGATATCCCAATGACAGAAAAAGGCTGTTTTAACGCAAACTTTAAACCTCAAAAGGGTAACTACGTTAAGGACGGCAACTTAATATCGTCAAAAGTAGCCACATATCCACCAAATGACTTTGGTTTGTACGATATGGCAGGAAACGTTTCGGAGTGGACATCAACAGCATACAGCGAAGGAGGAATGGCATACACAAGTGATATGAATCCCGATTATCGTTATAATGCAGCAAAAGAGGACCCATACCAGATGAAACGTAAAATAGTACGCGGAGGTTCTTGGAAAGATGTATCAAACTTCATACGTTCCGACATAAGAATGTGGGAGTTCCAAAACGAGCAACGCTCATATATAGGATTCCGTTGCGTACGTACACAAATTGGCTTTGCAAAGGGTCGTAAATAATATCAATAACTCAAAAGGCAAGAAAAATGAAAAAAGAGAAAATTCAAGCATATAAATTCCGTTTTCAAGAATTTGTAACAAGCGACAAAGGAAAACGTTTCTTTAACTTTGCATACAGTATTGGTGCTGCAATAGTTATTCTTGGTGCGCTGTTTAAGATATTGCACCTTGCAGGAGGTAACTTTATGCTATCGTTAGGAATGGGCATTGAGGTATTGATGTTTATTTTAACAGCTTTTGATGCCCCTGCAAAAGAGTACAAATGGGAAGAGGTATTCCCTGTTCTTAAAAGTGAAGATCCCAACGACCGTCCTGAATTTAAAGGTGGTGGTGGAGGAGGTTTCTCCGGCACAATGCCCATAGGAGTTAACACAGGGGCAAGTAATGCAGAAGGTGTTGCTATCAACGCTGAAGGAGGTGGTGCCTTAGGTGGTGGCACAATAATCATAGGAGGTTCAAATGTTCCGTATGTATCGCCGGAAGATGCAAAACGTACAGCAGGTATTCCTTCTGATATTAACTTAGACGAAAACGATACTCAATCGCTATCTCAAAGTATTCAGAAATTGTCTTCGGCAGCAGATCAACTATCTAAAATGGCAGAACTGACATCTGCAACTCAAACATACTTAGAGCAACTATCTGCCATATCAAATCAAATGGAACAGTTCAAGAGAGCAACCGAATCGCTTACACAAGTTTCAAATGTTCTATTGGAATCGTATCGTGACATTACCGACAATTCCGATAACATAACCTCTCATTCACAAGGATATGTTACCCAAATGGAAGACTTGAACCGCAATCTTGCAGGATTGAACACCATATATGAAATTCAATTGAAGAGCATCAGTTCTCAATTAGATAACATTGACCGCGTAAACATAGGATTAAGAACTATTCGCGATATGTACGAAAGTTCAGTTGACGACAGCTCACGCTACTGCAAAGAGACAGAGCGCATGACTACATACATGTCGCAACTCAACTCAGTTTATGAGAATATGTTGGCAGCTATGACCGTAAATATGTACAATAACCCCATGGCTGCGTTAGGCAAGCAAACGCCAAAGCGTAAAAACGAAGAAGAGAATAACAATAACGACGAAGCATAAAAATAAGCATTAGAAAATGGCATCAAATAACTATTCAAATATGACGCCGAGGCAGAAGATGATAAATCTTATGTATATCGTGCTTACTGCCATGCTTGCCCTCAATGTCTCTACCGATGTCTTAAACGGATTCAGACAAGTTGAGGATAGTCTTGCGCGCTCAACAGAAAATGCCTCTGAGCAAAATCGCACTCTATACGGAGAACTTTCGGAATATAACAGAACCAATCCTGAGAAATCGGGAGAGTGGTATAGCAAAGCAACAGATGTGCGTAAACGTACCGAAGCTCTTGTCTCATACATTGACTCTCTTAAACTACTTATCGTACAACAAGCTGACGGAAGAGACGGAGATGTAAATAATATCAAGCGAATGGACGACCTTGAGGCAGCATCACATATTATGCTATCACCAGCTAAAGGACAAGGCGAAAAGCTAAGAACATCACTTACAAATTACGCCGATTTTGTAACCCCAATGGTTAACGATTCAATTAAACGTAAAATTATAAGTGATTACCTATATCCTGTAGCATTAAACAAAGATGGGATAATAAAGAAAAAAACGTGGGAAGAGGAGACTTTTGAAGGTATGCCTGTAGCCGCAGCAATAACCGTACTTACAAAATTGCAAAGCGATATAAGATATGCCGAAAGCGAGATATTACATATTCTCCGAAACAACATTGATGAAGGAGATGTTCGCGTAAACCGCATGGACGCATATGTGATACCCGTATCAAAAACCGTAATGCGCGGAAGTTCATACTCTGCAAACATAGTTCTTGCGGCAATAGATACAACCCAAGCTCCAACTATATACATTGGCGACAAGGAGTTACCCAAAGAGGCCAACGGACTATATGAATTTGTATGTAATCAAACAGGAGTATTTGATTATACCGGATATTTAGAAGTTGCAGCCGGAGATGGTTCAATACTTCGCCACGACTTTACATCATCATATACAGTAATAGAGCCATCGGCTACAGTATCAGCAACAATGATGAACGTATTGTATGCAGGTATTGACAACCCTATAAGCATCTCTGTTCCCGGCATTCCAAACAATGCAATATCAGCAACAATGTCAAACGGAACATTAACACGTTCGGGTAACGGCTGGATAGCACGTCCCAAAGGAGTGGGAAGCGATGTTACAATATCAGTAACTGCAAATATGGAAGGGCGCATACAAACTGTAAGCCAAAACGTATTCCGCGTAAGACAATTACCCGACCCCATGCCTTTCATCGCATATAAAGATGATAAAGGTAACGTGCAAAGATACAAAGGAGGTAAACCCTTTAGTAAAGGATTACTATTAAAAGCTCCCGGAATTGAAGCCGCTATTGATGATGGTCTGTTAAACATATCGTTTAAAGTATTATCATTTGAGACAGTAATATTTGATTCAATGGGAAATGCCATACCCGAAGTATCTGACGGAGCTAATTTCTCAGAACGTCAAAAAACAGCAATAAAACGTCTTTCAAGAGGAAAACGTTTCTATATATCAAGAGTAAAAGCAATAGGTCCTGATGGTATAGAACGCAACCTGTCTCCTATTGAGGTTATTGTAAATTAAATAAGAAATAAATATAACAAGATATGAAACGTACTATTAAATTTTTAACTGTTCTGCTCCTTTCGGCAATATTTGCAGCGCCTCAAATAGAGGCTCAAACACGTGCATCAATAAAAAGTGGTAGCGCAAGAAAAAGAGAAGAGGCTAACAACTCAATAAGCGTAAGGGCTAAAGCCTTATATGAGAAAGAGGAATTATCTTCTTCCGATATTCCATGGATGCGAATAATTTATAGCTCCTTAGACCTTAAAAAGGAGAAAAACCTTCCCTTATACTATCCAGAGGAGAGTACTGAAGAGCAGGAAAATCTTTTCCGCTTAATAATGAAGTTATTGGCAGAAAGTAAGATTGGAGCATATGAGTATCTTGATGGACGAGAGATATTCAATGACGAGTACCAAGTAAACGTCAAAGAGACTCTTGACAGATTTCATATACTTTATGAAGAGAAAGAGAATACGGGAAGCAAAAAGGCAAAACTTACAATTGACCCAAGTGATGTACCTGCAAATGAGGTATTGTCATACTATATAAAAGAGAAGTGGGTGTTTGACAAACGCAACTCAGGTCTTAAAAGCGAAATAGTAGCAATATGCCCTATTCTTCATCGTGTAGGAGACTTTGGAGGCGAGGCTGTAAAATACCCAATGTTTTGGGTTAAATATTCCGATGTACGTCCATACATGGCACAACAATACATCATCACAAGTAGCGAGAATAATGTAAGGAATTACACCTTTGACGATTTCTTCAAACTTCGTATGTTTGATGCTGAGATATACAAAACAATGAATCTTCGCAATATGTCACTCATGCAACTATATCCTGAGCAAGCAGCTCAAGATAGCGCAAGAAGAGAGATTGAGAAGCAACTACAAAGTTTTGAAAATGGTCTTTGGGTAAAAGATATTGAAGAGATAAATAAAGAGCAAGAGGCTAAAGCCATAGAAGAAGAGGCAAAAACAGAAGAGGTAAAAAGCGATAAACCCAAAGAGGTAAAAAGTTCAATTGACTCAAGCCGTTCATCACGCGGAATAGAGAGCCCAAAATCTTCAGTAAGCAAAAGTACTAAAAGTTCTAAACCTGCAGTAAATAAAAGCAGTAGTAAATCAAGCAGAAGCAAAGCACCTAAATCAAGTGCACCTGTCCGCTCGGTACGCAGTACAAAATAGATACTATGAAAGATATTTATATTGAGGCTATCTTAGGATAGTCTCAATATTTTTATATGAATAAATAATAAGTTTTACATTGTAGAGGAAGTATATATTACAACAAAAACATTACCTTTGTAACGATGTGTAAATTGCTAAAATATATACTATCTTTTATTACTTTGCTTTTAACCGTAAATATTACGGCACAAGAGCAAACTAATGATACTATCCCTCACGAGATACTATCCACAAAGTTAGACTCAATTTTAACACATCTTCCCGATTCAACAAAAAAGACATATACTCAAGAAGAGATTTCAGCAATAAACAATATATTAGATCTTCTCTCTACAGGCATTGATATTGAATCTGAAAAAAAGAAGAAAATAAAAAAGGAGAAGAACTTTAAGTTTAGTGTATTAGGCGGACCCGGATACTCCCCCGACTACGGTTTTACAATAGGATTGGCTACACTTGCAACCTTCAGAACAGACAAAACAGACGCAACATTACCCCGAAGCATAATACCATTAAACGTAAATCTTGCATTTGGAAAGCCAATGAGTGTTACTGTTCTATCAAAACCTCTCATTTATTTTAAACACGACAAAATAAGGCTACAAGGAGTATTTGAATTTAAACACTCCAATGAAAACTACTACGGAGTAGGATACAGACAAAACCATAATGCAGAGCGCGGTAAAGATATAACAGGATACTATGCCGATTTAGTTCAAATCAATCCTGTATTGCTCTTTAGGATAAAAAAGAGTCCAAGTTATATGGGAATAGTAGGAGACTTCTTTTACGAGAACATAAAGAGCCCGGGCACCCTACTACTTAACGACCCATGCTACCTGATGCAAGGAGGTACTTCCGAAGGATTAAGAGATATAAATGTTGGATTGGGAATGACATACTCATTTGATACACGCGACGTAGCAGCTAATGCCTACAAAGGGGTATTATTTGAGGCCCGTGCCTTATATTATAGTAAATATTTAGGAGGAGAGTACGATTTTGGATCAATAACCCTTGACTACCGCCAATATTACAAAGTATCAAAAGAACATCGTCGTGTATTGGCATGGAATATATTGGTAAAAACCAAAATAGGCGACGAAATACCATTCTCGCAACACGCAATAGTTGGAGGACCTTTCAATTTACGAGGCTACTATCTTGGACAATATCGTGACGAAACAGCAGTAACAACTGAATTGGAGTGGCGACACATGTGGGATATTGCCACCGATACTAAATTTAAACAATTACTCCACAGATTAGGATATGCGGCCTGGGTTGGGTGCGGATTTATGGGTGAAAACATTATTAAATACGATGCTGTTTTACCCAACCTCGGAGGAGGATTAAGAGTTGAAGTTCAGAAACGAATGAACTTTAGGGTTGATGCAGGCTATAGCTTCGCCGACAAACACGCCCTTTTCTACTTCAATATGACAGAGGCTTTTTAATAGCTATCCGTCGTCAGTTTTCAGCTATTAGATATTAAACTATCTGGACTTATTAATCTTAACTTGATTAGATTTATTCACACAAAAAGGTGCTGTAATTAATCTGCACCCCAGAAATTTGTTATAAAGTTGTATAAATGGCGGGATTTTTAGGGATAATATGTTTGAAAGAGCGGAGTTTGGTACAGGCTCCTACAAAAGAGAGGGTTGACATTTCTGCCAACCCTCTATATCTAAAAGTTAGAGTAAATGTGGATAGTTCATTAGTTCACACAAAAGGGGTGCAGATCAATTACTGCACCCCTATAAATTATATTTAGTTATTATTTTAGTCTCTAACAACTACTCGTAGAGTGGCGTCAGCCGACAACTAAAAACTAACAACTACTTCTTAGCAACTTTCATTACTTTAAGCAATCCACCCTCTCCCTTAACTTTAATGAAGTAGATACCTGCTTCGCCGTCAACAGCAATAGGATAAACCTCGCCTGCTGTTGCATTCATTGTTGCTTTGTTTAGCATACGTCCTGAGTTGTCGTATAGCTCAACTGAATAAACTCCATCTTCTGCGAAGTTTACATATACCTCATTCTCAAATGGGTTGGGGAATGCTTGCATCATCTCCTCTATAGTTACATCATCTTCAATACCTGTTGGCATAACAGTTACAACATCAATTGTTTTGGTATCAGAACCCCAACCATTAGATAAGGTCAATGTTGCAGTATATATTCCTTCTGAAGAGTAAATTACTTTTGCTGTACCTGCATCTTTATTTCCGTTAGAAGAGATTATTGAAGCTCTCTTTAATGTCCATGTTGGCAATGTCTCAATCTTATAGTTTGTTCCTGAAATAAATGGAACGCCTGATACAAATGATATTGATTGAGGCATATATTGGTTTTTTCCCTCACTAATTGTTTCAATCTCGTAAATTCCTGCAACAAGATTCTTATTATATCCTGTACTCAACAAATGATTAGAGCGATTTGGATCAGTCTCAAAATCCCAATAACCTATAAAGTTTACATCTGAAACTGAATTAGTATGAGCCATAGTTTCTTTAACCTCTGATGCTGTAAGAGCTTTTCTATATAAACGAACTTCGTCTATAACACCATCTAATCCTGCTCGAGCAAATGCCCTGCCTCCAATCATTATTACATTTGATGATTTCCAACTATATGTAGATATACTTAGTGTATCATTACATACAAGTTTACCATTAAGATATACCTGAAATGTTCTGTTATTTGTATATCCGAACACAAAAGCTATATGATACCAGACTCCCTCCTGAAAAATTATATCTTCATCAAGTTCCGGAACCTCTCCGCTTGAAGACATAGTTCTGTAAGCCATTATCAATTGATTTAATGCTGTTTCTTGCCCACTAAAATCGCGAGTTCCTTCATTCGTAAATTGGCTCCAGAAGTATCCCCAATCACTTGCAGGCCAACCATCTTCCGCAGAGCGTATGTTCAAAAATTGAGTTCCGTCTTGCTCATGATTGAAGCTATTTACCTTAAACCAAAATGATAACGAGAATTGTGTTTGATTATTAAAATACAAACTATCAGCCGGAATACCAAACGCTTTCTCTCCAAGAGACATTCCACGCGATACATATCCGTCGGCATCTGAGCGTCCTGTATATGAGTAGGTAACCTCTTCGCCTGCCTCTACCCAATCTTTTCCTTTCGCTCCGCTCATGGTCAATGTATTGATTTTTGGCATTGCTCCTACCTCTGCAGGTGAAATCTGGATTTTTCCACGATATATCTCAGTTGTTCCATTCATTGTCAAATACAAATCATAGATTCCCTCTTCGTTCAACGAAGTAGTAAAGCTGTTTGTATTGAATGTTCCTTTAACAGCATCGTTATCTGATGCTTTGATTTGCCATGTTGCAGCTGCGTGTGTTGGGTCATCAAATGCAACTGTAAACTCTTCGCCTGCTTTAATGATAGGTTTATCTATTGTAA
>JAGBHI010000036.1 GCA_017935575.1 Bacteroidales bacterium
GACCGTTGAGGTTGTTGCCGATGGTATTCACGTGCCACCCACAATATTGCGTTTGATACACCATATTAAAGGTGTTGAGCGTGCTTGTGTTATAACCGATGCCCTTGCATGTGCAGCAAGCGACAGCACAACAGCATTTGACCCACGTGTAATTATTGAAGACGGTGTATGTAAACTTGCCGACCGTACTGCTCTCGCAGGCTCAGTTGCAACAATGGACCGTCTAATACGCACATTGGTACAAAAAGCTGAAATTCCTTTGGACGATGCAATACGTATGGCTTCAGAGACTCCTGCTAAAATTATGAATGTATATGACCGTAAAGGCTCATTACAGAAGGACAAAGATGCAGATATAATGATTCTTGACGAAGACTTGAACGTACGCGCAGTATGGGCAATGGGCGACCTTGTTGAAGGGACTTATAACCTTTAATAGTATTGTGGCAAGAGCCACAACAAAGTTGTTAGTTGTCAACTTCGTTGCCTCTTTGAGGTAGTTGTTAGTTTTTAGAGAAAATAAAGAGGGTGTAGATTAAGAATCCAATATTGCAACTTTCAATATATAAATTTGACACCCCTGAACCATCATAAATAGTCCCTTTTGAACCTTTTGGCTTCAAAAGGGACTATTATATTTCTAACAACTCTTTAAAGCATTCCACTCTCAACCAATATACAGACTCGTTCAATTATGCGGTCCTTCTCTTTCTTGTCAGGCTCATAATCATCTTTCAGATTTAAGCCAAACATTCTGCCGAATGTCTGCCAAAATCCTGCCCTGAAACCACCTAAAAAGGCTTTAATGATATTATGAGAGTTCTGATTACATTCACGGTCAATCAATAAGATAAGCATTTTTGCCTGTGAGTATGTAAAATCCATGAGTACCGGTTTGTATTCACGAAAAATATCCTTCTCCATTTGCTTAAGGTGTGCCGCACGTTGCTCCTCGGGAATGGTTTGGACATACTCGTATGTTTCAATAAGAGCAGCCCTTACCATTTTTGCATACGGTAATGTTTTCTTTACATCTCTGACGGTTTTCCAATAGAACTTTTCGTCTTTCTTTTTCTTGAATTTATACTCGGGCATACAAACAATGGTTCGTATATCCACCATAATAACCGTATCGCCTGTCTCTATTATTGCCAAATAGGGCTCGCTGAATATTGAGTACCTGTCAAGATATGGATTGGTTGTGCCATCGGCTCTTGCTTCAAAAACCAATAACAACAAAATAATGGTTACTATGTAGGCTACAACCTTCTTCATTTTGGGTGTAAAGGTAATAGATATTTATCATAAGGTGTTTTAATTTTATTGAAAATAACTAATTTTGCTCCCAATTTGTTATTGAAGAGAAGATTTCTTCACATTTATAAATTATTGTAATGTCAACAAAACTATTTGAAGATATAATATTCGGACCCATTCGCAGTCGTCGCTTGGGGATATCGTTAGGCGTAAATCTGCTACCTACTTACGGTAAAGTATGTTCATTTGACTGCATATATTGCGAATGTGGATATAACAGCGAACGACGAGGAGATAAAACTCTGCACACACGCGCTCAAGTGCGCGAAGCACTGCAACAACGTCTTTCAACAATGAAAGAGGCAGGCGAAGAGTTAAACGTAATAACCTTTGCAGGGAACGGAGAACCAACACTAAACCCTGAATTTGAGGAGATAATATCCGACACAATAGAGTTACGCAACACTTACTATCCTGAGGTAAAAATATCGGTACTCTCAAATGGAACACGCGTTACAGACGACTCAGTATTTAGAGCATTGAAGATAGTAGATAACAATATCCTAAAACTTGACTCGGCAATAGACAAAACATTCAAACTTATAAATACTCCAAACATCTCAACACTCACGGCTCGTCAACACATTGAGGGATTAAAACGATTTAACGGCGACTTCACCCTACAAACAATGTTCCTACGTGGCACACACAACGGAGAAAAAATAGACAACACTACCAACGAGGAGTTATCGGCTTGGTTTGAAGCGGTAAAAGAGCTTAACCCCAAAATGATAATGATATATACCATTGACCGCGATACTCCGGAAAAAGATTTGGAGAAAGTATCATTACAAGAACTTAACACAATAGCCTCAGAATTAGAGAAGTTAGGATTTAAAGTGTCAGTATCAGGGTGA
>JAGBHI010000037.1 GCA_017935575.1 Bacteroidales bacterium
ATATGAAACGTATTGCTCCGGTTGCTATTTTACGAAGTACAAAATCGCGGAAGTTGAAGTATTCTCCTAACTCGTTATCCTCTTTTGCAAAGTATGTTACTCTGCGTTTTTGAACAGAGAGTTTGGTGTTATCGGTTTTTTATTACCTTTGTTGGCAGAAACAGTGTCTTGCAGAGTAGCAGTGTCATTCTGCTTACCTCTATTAGAGGTTTCGACAGTGTCTGTCGTATTGTCGATGGCACTGTTTTCCTTTTCAAAAGCAGTTAATAACCAATTTTTCTTTTCGTTATCCCATGTTAATCGCACTGATGCCTGATGTATCACTCTCTGTTCCATATTCAAAAAACAAAACCATGTCAAGCCCTGCAGAGGGGAATGAATATCCCATAAAAATTGATAATTATTTAAAACAGTGCTTTTTGAACCAAAAATAACAAAAGGGCAATATTAAAAAGAGAGATTATTATAATAAGAAAAAAAGATATAATCATAATGAAAAGAAGTAGGCTTTCATCGTCCTCACGCACTTTAAGGTATTTTATAACTAATAACTAACAACTGAAAACCAACAAATAGTTACGATAAGTAAAATTTGTGCAATTTATACTTACTTTATGTAGTATTTATTGCACTTTTTTTATTATCTTCGCAGTTTGAAAAATATTATTAGTATGCAAGAGAAGAAAACTAACGGCAAGAGTGCTATTTTATTGATGCACTGTCCCGACCAACCGGGTATTATTGCTGTTATGACAGAATTTATCACAAAGAATGGGGGTAATATTCTTTACCTCGACCAATATGTTGATCGTACCAACAAGATATTTTTTATGCGATTAGAGTGGGATTTGACTAATTTCATTATCCCGCAAGAGAAGATTGAAGAGTTCTTCGGCACTCTTTATGGTCAGAAATATAATATGGATTTCAAACTATATTTCAGCGACCAAAAACCAAGAATGGCAATCTTTGTCTCAAAAATGTCGCACTGTATTTACGATTTGCTTGCTCGCTATGCAGCAGGGGAGTGGGACGTTGAAATTCCTATTATTGTAAGCAACCACCCCGACATGGAGATTGTTGCTAAACAATTTGGTATTGAATATGCTTATTTCCCAATTACCAAAGATAATAAGGCTGAGCAAGAGGCTAAGGAGATAGCATTATTAAGAGAGAAGGGCGTTACGTTTATTGTTCTTGCTCGTTATATGCAAATTCTTTCGCCTGAGTTTATTGATTTGTTCCCCAATAAGATTATTAATATTCATCACTCATTCTTACCTGCGTTTGTTGGTGCTAAGCCTTACCATGCAGCGTTTGAACGTGGTGTTAAACTTATTGGTGCTACAAGCCACTATGTTACAAGCGATTTAGATGCTGGTCCTATTATTGAGCAGGATATTACTCGCATCTCGCACAAAGATACTATCGACAATCTTGTGGGCAAGGGTAGAGATTTAGAGAAGATAGTTTTATCTCGCGCGGTTGCTAAGCATATTGAAAGAAAAATTCTTGTTTATAAGAATAAGACAATAGTTTTTAATTAATAACCTCAATGAAAGTTGTAATAATTAAGTATAACGCCGGTAATATATACTCTGTATATTGTGCTCTTAAAAGAGTTGGCGTTGATGCTGTTATTACCGACGACAAGGAGATTATTAAGAGTGCCGACAAAGTTATTTTTCCGGGAGTGGGCGAGGCTGCCTCAACGATGAAATACCTTAAAGAGCATGGGTTAGATGTTTTGATTAAAAGTCTTAAACAACCCGTTTTAGGTATTTGCATTGGTATGCAGTTGATGTGTAGCCACTCAGAGGAGGGCGATGTTGATTGTTTAGGTATTTTTGATGCGGAGGTTAAACGTTTTGTTCCGCAATGCCACGAACATAAAGTTCCACACATGGGTTGGAACAGTCTGTTTGATATAGACAACTCAGTTTTTAACTGCAACATCAATAACGAATTTGTATATTTTGTACATAGTTATTATGTACCTTTATGCAATAATAGTGTTGGCAAATGCGATTACATTCAGCCTTTTAGTGCTATTCTTAAAAAGGATAATTTTTATGCCACCCAATTCCATATTGAGAAGAGTGGCAGTGTTGGTGAGAATATTTTAAAAGGCTTTTTAAATTTGTAAGTGATAGTTTATGATTGAACTTGTTCCTGCCATAGATATTATTGATGGCAAATGTGTAAGACTTTCGCAAGGCGACTACAAACAAAAAACTGTCTATTCGGCTCAACCCGAAGAGATGGCTAAGATTTTTGAAGGTAGTGGCGTTAAGCGTTTGCATGTTGTTGATTTGGACGGAGCAAAAAGCAAACATATTGTCAATTATAAAGTTCTTGAGCGCATTGCTACTCAAACATCGTTGGTTATTGATTTTGGCGGTGGCTTAAAGAGCGATGAGGATTTGAGAATTGCTTTTGAGAGCGGTGCTTCGATGGTTACAGGGGGTAGCATTGCGGTTAAAGAGCCCGAAACCTTTTTATCGTGGATTAAGAGATATGGTGCCGATAAAATTATTTTAGGCGCTGATGCAAAAGATAAAAAAATTGCCGTTAGCGGTTGGCAAGAGGACTCTAATTTAGAGTTAATTGAATTTGTTAAGGGCTACTTAAGTTTAGGCGTTAAAAAGTGTATCACCACAGATATTAGCAAAGACGGAATGCTTAAAGGTCCCTCTATTGAGCTATATAAAGAGATGTTGGATAAACTCCCCGATTTGTATATTATTGCAAGTGGCGGTGTTTCGTCGATGGCTGATATTGAGGCTTTAGAGTGCGCTTCAATCCCTGCTGTAATTTTTGGCAAAGCCTTTTACGAAGGGCGTATTACTATTAAAGATATTGAAAATTATATAATTGCAAACAAATAAGAGTATGTTGGCAAAAAGAATTATACCATGTTTGGACGTCAAAGACGGAATGGTAGTTAAAGGAGTTAATTTCGTCAATTTCAGAAACGCAGGCGACCCTGTTGAACTTGGCAAACAATATAGCGAACAAGGTGCTGATGAACTTGTGTTCTTAGATATTACCGCTTCGTACGAAGGTCGTAAAACTTTTACTGAGGTTGTTAAACGTGTAGCAGAGAATATTAACATTCCGTTTACTGTAGGTGGTGGTATTACTGAGTTATCAGATGTTGAGCGACTTTTAAATGCCGGAGCTGATAAGGTTTCATTAAACTCTTTGGCTCTTAAAAATCCTCAGATTATTGATGATATTGCTAAAAATTTTGGTGCACAGGTTTGTGTTGTTGCCATTGATGCTAATTACGAAAACGATATGTGGCGTTGCTACATTAATGGCGGACACGTTCCTACCGATAAAGACCTTTTCTCATGGGCTAAAGAGGCTGAGAGCAGAGGTACAGGCGAGATTTTATTTACAAGTATGAGCCACGATGGCATGAAGATTGGTTTCCCCAATGAGGCTCTTCGTATTTTAAGCGAGACTTTAAACATTCCCGTTATTGCATCGGGTGGTGCAGGGTCAATGAAAGATTTTAAAGATGCTTTTGAATTGGGTAAAGTTGATGCGGCTCTTGCTGCAAGCGTTTTCCACTTTGGTGAGATTAAAATTCCTGAATTAAAAGCATATCTTGCAGAGAATAATATTTGTGTAAGACTTTAACAATTTGATATATAATGAAACTTGATTTTGAGAAAATGGGAGGTTTAATCCCTGCTATCATACAAGATAGTTGCACAGGCAAAGTGCTTATGCTTGGATTTATGAACGAAGAGGCACTTGCAAAAACTCAAGAGATTGGTAAGGTTACCTTTTATAGTCGCACTAAAAACAGATTGTGGACTAAGGGTGAAACAAGTGGTAACTTTTTAAATGTGGTATCTATTACTGCCGATTGCGACAATGATACTCTTTTAATTAAGGTTAAACCTGTTGGTCCGGTATGCCACACAGGTAGCGACACTTGCTTTGGAGAGGTAAATGATACAGACCTTTTCTTCTTATCATATTTGCAAGATTTTATTGATCGCCGCAAACAAGAAATGCCCGAAGGTTCTTACACCACTTCGTTATTTAAGAAAGGCGTTAACCGCATGGCTCAGAAGGTGGGCGAAGAGGCTGTTGAGACTGTTATTGAAGCTACTAACGGTACTGACGAGGGATTCTTATATGAGGCATCGGACCTTATATATCACTTGATTGTATTGCTAACTTCAAAAGGTCATAGAATTGAGGAGTTGGCTCAAGAACTTAAAAAACGCCATAAAGAGTAATTCAAAAGAATATGGAGGGAGAGTTGTTAATTAATTACGAGGGTGTTGATGTTTATCGCAAGGATCTTAATGTTTTGCGTAATATCAACTTTAAATTAAAAGCAGGAGAGTTTGTCTATTTTATAGGTAAAGTGGGTAGCGGTAAGAGTAGCTTGCTTAAAACTTTTTATGCAGATGTTAAGGTTGATACAGGCAGTGCCATGGTTTTTGATTATGATATGACATCTCTTCGTAAAAAGGATATTCCCCAACTAAGACGTAAGGTTGGAATTGTATTCCAAGATTTTCAACTTTTAACTGACCGTTCGGTTCAGGAAAACCTTGAGTTCGTGCTAAAAGCTACAGGGTGGAAAGATAAAGTTGAAATTGCAGAGCGCATTGAAGAGGTTTTAACCATGGTTGGCATGCAAACTAAGGCTTATAAAATGCCTCATGAGTTATCAGGTGGCGAGCAACAACGTGTTGTTATTGCAAGAGCTATGCTTAACTCACCTAAAATAATTCTTGCCGATGAGCCAACAGGAAACCTTGACCCCGAAACAGGTAACAAAATTGCTCAGTTACTACACGATATTTGTAGCCAAGGTACATCTGTTATAATGACAACTCATAACCTCAATATTGTAAACGACTTTCCCGGTAGGGTTGTCAAATTTGAGGACAAACATATTACTGAATTTATCACCGAAAATAAAAACGAATAATATATACTGAAAAATGAAAGTATTAAAGTTTGGCGGAACTTCAGTTGGTTCTGCACAGCGAATGAAAGATGTTGCTAAAATTATTTGCAACGGCGAACAAAAAATTGTTGTTCTTTCTGCAATGTCGGGAACTACCAATACATTGGTAGAGATTTCAGACTATCTATACAAGAAAAATCCCGAAGGTGCTAATGAAATTATAAATGCACTTCAGAAAAAATATGACAATGTTATTAACGAGCTTTTCTCTACCGAAGAGTGCAAAATTGCCGCTAAGGAGAGATTAAATCTTAATTTTGAGCTTATTCGTTCGTTTACAAAATCGTTGTTCACACTATTTGAAGAGAAGGTTGTGTTGGCTCAAGGTGAGTTAATGTCAACTGCTCTTGTTAATATGTATTTGAACGAGATAGGTGTTAAATCGGTATTAATCCCTGCTCTTGATTATATGCGCATCGATAAAAACGATGAGCCTGATACACTTTATATTAAAGAGCATCTCCCAAAACTTTTGGAGAGCGAGAAAGATGCTGAAATATACATTACACAAGGTTATATATGTCGTAACCCCTACGGTGAAATTGACAACCTAAAACGTGGTGGTAGTGACTATTCAGCCTCGTTGATTGGTGGTGCTATACAAGCTGAGGAAATTCAAATTTGGACAGATATTGACGGTATGCACAACAACGACCCAAGAATTGTTGAGGGTACAAAACCTGTTCGTCAACTATTCTTTGAAGAGGCAGCAGAGTTGGCATATTTTGGTGCAAAAATTTTACACCCAACTTGTATTTTGCCGGCAAAAATCAACAACATTCCCGTTCGCTTGTTAAACACAATGCAACCCGATGCTCCAGGTACTACAATTTTCAACCAATCGGAGAGCAGAACTATTAAAGCTGTTGCAGCTAAAGATGGTATTACTGCCATTAAAATCAAATCGGGCAGAATGTTATTGGCTTACGGATTCTTGCGTAAGGTATTTGAGATATTTGAGAGCTACCGTACTCCTATTGATATGATTACCACATCAGAGGTTGGTGTATCGGTAACTATTGACAATACTAAGTATCTCCAGGAAATTCTTGACGACCTTAAAAAATTTGGTACTGTTACCGTTGATAAGGATATGGTTATTATCTGCGTTGTGGGCGACTTGGAGTGGAACAACGTAGGTTTTGAGACTAAAGTTATGGACGCCATGAGAGATATTCCTGTGCGTATGGTTTCGTATGGCGGTAGCAACTATAACATTTCAATGTTGATTAAGGCTGAAGATAAATGTCGTGCCTTGAACTCGTTGAGTAAAGAACTTTTTTAGTTTAAAAATTTAATACCGAATTTATGAGAGAAGTAACGAGGGATTTTCCAATTGAAAAGTTTGAGAATATTCAAACTCCCTTTTACTACTACAATACTCAGTTGCTAAAAGAGACTCTTGATGTTATTAACAGCGAGACCTCAAAATTCGACAACTACCACGTGCACTACGCAGTTAAGGCCAATGCCAACCCAATAATTTTAGGCATTATTAAAGATGCAGGATTGGGAGCTGACTGTGTTAGTGGTGGAGAAGTTGAAGCGGCTCTGAAAGCAGGTTTTACTCCCGATAAGATTGTATTTGCCGGTGTTGGCAAAAGCGATTGGGAGATTACTCTTGCTTTGGAAGCCGGCATTAGCTGTTTCAATGTTGAGTCAATTCCTGAGTTGGAAAACATTGACAGAATAGCAAAGGAGATGAGGAAATGTGCCTCAGTCGCTCTAAGAATTAACCCTAATGTTGATGCACATACTCACAGCTACATAACAACAGGACTTAGCGAAAACAAATTTGGCATTGATATCTCAATGATTGATAATGTTTTAGAGTGTCTAACCCAATTATCAAATGTAAAACTTGTGGGATTACATTTTCATTTTGGTTCACAAATAACCGATATGGATTCTTTCCGCAGTCTTGCCATTAGAATAAATGAGATACAGGAAATCTTTTATCGCCGTATGGTTATAGTTGATAATATCAATGTTGGCGGTGGTTTAGGAGTTGATTATCAGAACCCTGATATAAATCCTATTCCTGATTTTCATGCATATTTTGAGACATTCCGTAAACATCTTGTTTTACGTCCAAAACAACATCTTCATTTTGAGTTAGGTCGCTCGGTAGTATGCCAATGCGGTACATTAATCTCAAAAGTTCTCTATGTAAAAGAGGGGATAGGGAAGAAGTTCGCTATTCTTGATGCAGGCATGACCGACTTAATCCGTCCCGCCTTATATCAAGCATATCATAAGATTGAAAACATTTCATCAGATGCAGAAAAAGAGGCATACGATGTTGTTGGACCAATATGCGAATCGTCAGATTGTTTTGGTAAAGCTATTGAATTAAATAGTACAAAACGAGGAGATTTAATTGCCATACGTTCTGCAGGCGCATACGGTGAGATTATGGCATCGCAATATAATTGCAGAAGGCTTCCTAAACCATATTTCTCAGATAAAATATAGGCAAACTATATAAATAATATTTATTATAAGCAATTAGGGGTTATTAGTTCAATAAATAGCCCCTAATCTTATTTTCTTTACAAAGCAACGCTCAAATACTTAATTTAGATATTACTCAAAACGTATAGTCTCGGCAGGTTTTATTTTTGATATAATATAGGTTGGGATTGTTACCATTACAAGCAATATCAATATAGATCCAATATTTAAGAGTATCAATAACCACCAATTAAATTCAATTGGAACCTCTGATATATAATATGTTTCTGCATCAAGTTTAAGAACTCCAAAGTAATATTGTATTGCACACAATCCTAATCCAACAATATTACCCCATATCAATCCTTTTGCTATAAGATAAGAAGATAAATGTAAGAATGTTTGACGAATTGTCTTATCTGTAGCACCCAATGCCTTTAAAGTTCCTATCATCGCCGTTTTTTCAAGTATTATAATTAATACTCCCGATATAATTGTAAAACCTGCTACAAGCGACATCAGCACAATAATTATCCATACATTCATATCCAACAATTCTAACCAGTTGAATAGTTGTGGATTTATATCAAGAGCTGACTCTACAAAGTAGGATACCCCATAAGCATCAGTATCTCCAATAATTGAATATCTTAAATCTGATGTGAAATTTTGGAGATTATCAAAATCCTTTAACTTTATTTCAAGGGTGGTATATTGATCAGCATTCCAATTATTGACACTTTGTAATACTCTCAAATCGCATAGAGCATAATAGGTATCATATTCGGCAAAGTTTGTATTGTAGATTCCCGAGACGTTAAATTTACGAACCTTTACTTTATCGTCTTTAATAAAGTAACACAATACTGAACCACCTACATTCAGTTGTAATTTTGATGCAATACGCGAAGATAATAGGATATTTTTTGAAGGTAAAGAGTCTGAAAAAACAGGCATATTCCCATCAACCAAAGCCTCTCTAAAAAAAGCATTATCATACTCTTTATCAATACCTTTTAGTATTATTCCGCAAAAATCATTGTCGGTTTTAAGAACGGCAGATTGCTCAACACATTTTCCTATAGAGAGGACTTCTGTTGATGAATTGAGAGAATTACATATTGAATCGCTAACTGCTATTGGCGTTGAGTTGGTTGTTAGCTGGTCTGTTATCCCCGTTATACGTACGTGCGATGAAAAGCCAATTGCCTTTTCGCTAACCTGATTTTTAAAACCCACAACAATTGCAAGAGCCACAATCATTGTAGCAACACCAAGAGCAACCCCTATAGTAGCAATTTTTACAGCAGGAGTACTCTTTTTTTCGCTACCGCCCAAATGAACTTTTTTAGCTATATAAGCGGCTATTTTCATAGAGTTCTGCCGGGATATGCCTCTAATGCTTTTTCCAATACAACAACGGCTTTTGCCAACTCTTCTTTATTTAATGCGTATGCAATACGCACCTCATTTTTACCGAGTCCGGGTGTAGTATAAAATCCTGAACCGGGAGCCATATATACGGTTTGTCCTTCATACTCAAAGTCACTCAAGCACCATGCACAAAATTTATCTGCATCATCAACCGGAAGTTTTGCCATGGTATAAAACGCACCCATAGGCATTGGTGTATAGCAACCGGGTATTTTATTTATAGCATCAATAAGGAAGTTACGTCTCTCAATATATTCATTATATGTATTATCAAGATACTCTTGAGGTGCATCAATTGACGCTGCTGCAACAATTTGTCCCAATAGTGGGGGAGACAAACGTGCTTGACAGAATTTCATTACATTGTTACGCAACTCTTTATTTTTTGTAACCAAAGCACCTATACGAATACCACACTCACTATAACGTTTTGAGACAGAGTCAATTAAAACAACATTATCATCAATACCTTCAAGATGTAGAGCCGATATATATGGTGCATATGTATATGTAAACTCCCTGTAAACCTCATCGGAGAATAAGAACAAGTTATATTTCTTTACTATATCTCTTAATCTGTTCATCTCTTTTGGAGTATATATATATCCTGTTGGATTATTGGGATTACATATTAAAATACCTTTTGTTCGTTCATTTATAAGTGCTTCAAATTTATCGAATGAGGGTAGGGTAAAACCATCTTCAATAGTAGATGGAATTGTACGAATAACAGCTCCTGCCGAAATTGCAAACGCCATATAATTTGCATAAGCGGGTTCAGGTACAATTATTTCATCACCGGGATCCAAGCATGCCATAAAGGCAAACAATACAGCCTCTGAACCACCTGTTGTTACAATAATATCGTCAGTAGTTACCTCAATATTAAAACGAGAGTAGTATTTTACAAGTTTCTCTCTTAATAACAAATATCCTTCACTCGGACTATACTCCAATATTTTACGATCAATATTGCGTACGGCATCAATTCCCACTTTAGGAGTGTGAATATCGGGCTGTCCAATATTAAGATGATACACTTTAACTCCTCTCTTCTTTGCTTCGTTTGAAAGAGGCACAAGTTTACGAATAGGTGATTGAGGCATTATCTCGCCTCTGTTTGATATTTTAGGCATTATCTATTACTCTTTATTAAAATGAGAAACTATTATAATTCTCTCATTTTATAGAAGCTGATTAAATTTTATTTCGGAATTATTTGAAAGCTATTTTAGAATAGATTTTCTTTGTTATTTTGCAGGGAATAGCGGGCTATTTCCAAAAGATATCAAAGAAAAGATGCCTAAAACAGACTCAAAGAAACCGAAACGAAGTCGCAAATATAGAAAACTTTTTCAATAAAATTTTAAACAGCTTCTTAATATTATTGCAAAATTAAAACTATTTACAAAATAATGCAACAAAAATACGAGTAAGCGAGCGAAATAATATCAAGTTTACTTGAATATTTCACAGCGAGCGAGAGTATTTTCGGGGTTTTACCTCAAAAATACGAGTAAGCGAGCGAAATAATATCAAGTTTACTTGGATATTTC
>JAGBHI010000038.1 GCA_017935575.1 Bacteroidales bacterium
TGGGAAATTGGATTTTTGTAATTCGAAGTTATATGCTTTATAAAAGTCGATAGGTCTAAAATCAGGAGTATATAGCTGTTGGCTATTGGCGAGTAGTGCTGCTGCATAGCCTTTGGCAAGATAGACTTTTGTATCTCCATCAACAAGACAAATCGCATCATCTTCCCATACATACCATAGTTCGCCATGCAAATTCATCTCCCAATTATCACTATAGGGATATAATAGGCGTGTTGTAAAATTGTAGTTCATAGTATTATTAGATTTTTTGCAAAGGTAGTATATTTTTTATAGATATGCAAATAAATGTGTAGCTAAAATTTCTATTTGCGTATAAATCAAAATTTAGAGGCATCGTCAGTTGTACGACTATTGGTTTATGCCATCTAAAGGGAGAATATTTGTGGTATACCACAGAAAAAGTACCCTAAAGAAGATGATAAAATGGTGGTAAAGTGTATTTAGCTTGCTCCTTTTTTTGTTAAGTTCGCTGCTTTTTGCAAGAAAAAAGGAGCAAGCTGTTTGTGGATAAGGATGGAAGAATACTCTATTGGTTTTGATTTTACCAAATGACAACCTTATCTACGATTTGCTGTTGTTCGGAGGCGGTGCGACGGAGGTAAATGCGGGTTGTCTCTATACTCTCATGTCCCATAAGATCTGCAAGGAGGGCAATATCATTGTATTTATCAAGGAAGTTTTTTGCAAAGCGATGGCGGAAAGAGTGTGGATAAACGACTTTGGGATTGAGTCCATAACGAATAGCAAAATTTTTGAGCTGTTGAGCAATTCCACGTGTGGTAATACGTTCACCGAAACGATTAAGGAAAAGATAACCCGTAGTACGATTAGTAGCAACTAGCCAATCGAATGTTTCTTTGCGTAGTTTGACTGGGAAGAATATACGCCTAATTTTGCCACCTTTGGTATAGATGTCAAAATAACCAGCGTGAATATGTTCCACTTTAATCTGTATGAGTTCACTGACGCGTGCTCCTGTAGCAGCGAGGAAACGCACAACAAAGTACCATTCGGTGTTACCATCACTGTGGAGTGCGTTTTTTAGAAAGACATAATCAGCGTTGCTAATCACATTTTCAAGGAAGGAGCGTTGTTGTACTTTTACAGATTTGAGTCTCCACTTGGGTTTGCCGATAAAATCGAGATAGCGATTGATAGCTTGCAGACGCAAATTGACTGTTTTGGGGCTGCGCTGCTCAATAAGATACGTTTTGTACAAAAGTAAATTTTTCTTGTTAAGTTCTCGATGTAGTGAGAAAAAATCATTCACTGCATAAATGTAGGCATGAATAGTGTTTTTTGCCATGTTTTCCTGCATGAGGAATAATTGAAATTTTGTTAGCATAGTAGTTTTATTTTGAGTTATACATTATTGGGTGTTTACCCCAAACACAATATAAAATAACCATGCCACCAAACGAGGATAATTCTCATTATGAGAAGTTCGTTACATTGGCAAAATAAAGGTTATGAACGCAATATTATCATTAACTAAACTGCTTGCAGAGCGAGCAGAACTAGACAAAACGCTAGCTACTAAACTGCAAAAGTCTATACTTCAAGAAGCAATACAAGGAAAGTTAGTCCCCCAAGATTCCAATGATGAAGCTGCTACTGTATTGCTTGAGCGCATACGAGAAGAGAAAAAGAAACTAGTTGCTAGTGGTAAACTTAAAAAGAAAGATTTAACTGACAGCACCATCTTCAAAGGTGATGATAACAAGTATTATGAGCAGATAGGTGGGAAGTATATAGATATAACAGAGGAGATACCATTTGATATTCCTAACAGTTGGGCATGGTGTCGATTTGGAGAGTATGTGAAAATTAAGATTGGTAAAACA
>JAGBHI010000039.1 GCA_017935575.1 Bacteroidales bacterium
GTAAATATTGTTCATATAGGCATAGAGAATAACCTTTAACATCATCTTGGGGTGATAAGGACTGCGACCACTCTCTTTATATAGCTTATGAAAAGATTCTATATTTAGGTTATCTACGATTGCATTGACAACTCGAACAGGATCGTTATCTGAAATATTTTCATCAATTCTTTGTGGAAATAATACCAATTGATTGGATATGTAAGGACGAAAATGTAACTTTGTCATAAGTTGAAATGTTTATACCTAAAGTTACAAATATTTTAGGTAATAACAAAGTCCCGGCTTGTGAAAGTCGGGACTTTGTGCTAAAAAAAAGACTGTGCCAAAAAAATTACATTTTGACACAGCCCCCTACTTGGTTAACAACTAACAAATCTGCGGATAGAGCGTGCTCTGCCCCTACTTTTTAGACAATTATATCTTAAAAGAAACAATCTTTCTCCCAATTCAAAATATTGTTGTCAATATATTGCGATATATTATTACAATCTTTTACTCCGCGTATTAAATGATCGTGATATCTACTCTGCCATTTAAATGGTATATTTTTGCTATTGGCATATTTAGTTACCGCTGATTTTAATGATCTTATAAATATTGATAATAAGGGTACTACAGGCGTTTGATTTTTATTACATCGTTCTTCTATTGTAGGGACTGAGCATGCTCTGTCCGAAACCTCTGTTTCTTTTACTTCTACTATTGCATGTAGATGATTGGGCATTACTACATATTGCAATATTTCTATATATCTATTATGTTTTTTTGATTCTTTTAATACTTTATCTAAATATTGTCCGATTTCTGTATATTGGATATTTCCAGATTTTATTTCTCCAAAGTAATGCACCCAATTATGCGTACATATTGTTATAAAATATATTCCTTCATTATATTCTATCCATTTTGCTCGCGGTGTTTTTCTTTTGGGGAATGGCTCTTGCATTTAAGTTATATATTTTATACTAAATTATATCTGCTCTCGGACAGAGCATGCTCTGCCCCTACTTGGTTAACAACTAACAAATCTGCGGACAGAGCGTGCTTTGTCCCTACTTGAAACAACTGATAACTGATAACTGACAACTGACAACTATTACCCTATAATTTGTTTATCTTTTCTAAGAGAAAATCTTCAATATTGATATATTGTACACCTTTTTCATCTATCCAAGGTAAAACATTATCACGTACCACAACTATTTTCGTATAAGAATCATCAATTCTATTTAGGGAATTTATTTCTTGTTGTCGTTTTTCTTCATCAGCAACAGTCAATGCTGATTGGATATAATAACGCTTATCTGTTTGATTAACCACAAAATCCACTTCAAGTTGTGTCCTTATTTTTTTACCATTCTTATCTGTATGATTATATTCCACCACACCCACATCAACATTAAAACCACGCGCAATGAGTTCATTATAAATAATGTTCTCCATAATATGATTCTCTTCTTGCTGACGAAAGTTGAGTCGTACATTTCTCAATCCAATATCCGTGAAATAATATTTCAATGGAGTATCAATATACGACCGGCCTTTTATGTCGTAACGATATGATTTGCTTAATATGTATGCATCAATAAAACAATCTAAATAGGCTGATATTGTTTCATTCTTTATTTTCAACCCCTTAACAGATTGAAATGTATTGGATAAACGAGTAGGATTTGATAATGACCCAACGACCGATGCCACAACATTAAGCAATTCATCAAGGACTTCAATGTTTGCACGTAATCTATTGCATTCAATCACATCTTTAAGATATGTCAAACGGAACAGGTCCTGCAGATATTTTGATTTTTCTTCGTGGGTATTCTTATATAACACATAAGGCATTCCTCCATATGTCATAAATTCACGCCAAGCATAACGCTTGTCCTTTGGATATGCAGCGTAAAACTCATCATATGTAAGGGGTGTTATGTGAATTTCTTCTCCTCTGTCACGAAAAGCGGTAGCCACATCAGATGAAAGCATTTTAGAATTACTACCCGTAACATAAACATCAACATTGGGCAAACTTTTCAGTCCCAAAAGAACATCGACAAAGGTAATTTTGCTTTCCGAGCCTTTAGGAAGATAAGGATTATCTATTGTTTCTACCATCTGAATTTCATCAAGTAGAATATAATAATCTTTATCTGTATCACTGACTTTTTCCCGAAGATATGAACCTAACTCCAAAGGATTACGATAACGAAAATTTATATCGTTATCCAATTCAACCGAAATAATCTCTTCGGGCAAAACACCAGACTGTAGAAGGTAATCTCGATACAAGACTCCAAGCAGATACGATTTACCGCAACGCCTGACTCCTGTTATTATTTTTATCTGACCATTTTTTCGACTATTGACCAGTCGCTGAAGATTTCTTTTTCGTTCTATTCTCATATAAAGGATATTATTGCGGTTATCCGCATTTTTACCCCGCAAATATAATAATTCTGATTGAATTAATGTATATAGTCATAAATAAATTTGAATATCTAATAGCTATCAGCTTTTGATACCCCTTTTTCTTCGGACAGAGCATGCTATGTCCCTACTTGGTTAACAACTAACAAATCTGCGAGGCTGTGTCAAAATACAAAAAATTGAATTAGCAACTTACTATCTGTAAGAACTCTGTTCAAAAACAACAAAGAAAAGTCCATTTCTTAGCCCTAAATAGGGTTTTGGAATGGACTTTTCTTTCTCTTAAGTTTTAAAGTGTAAGATTTTCAAGAGGGTATTTTCATTTTGACACAGCCCCCTACTTGAGATAACTGACAACTTTTGATACTCTTTTCTTCGGACAGAGCGTGCTCTGTCCCTACTTGAAACAACTAACAACTAACAACTGATAACTGATAGCTATTTCACCTCTTCTGCTCGGGCAGCATTGCGGTATTGTTCGGGTTGAGGGTATAGAGTTTTTAAATAATCTTCGGCCTTTAGAATGGGTTCTTTTAGTGATACTCGTTTTGAGGGCGATGAGGCATACTCATTTCTCATTCGGCGTAATAGTTGGCGTTGTTTCTCTATTTCTGCTTCAACTGATTGCGATAATTTAAACAGTTCTAATGCCTTAGACGATTTAAATTGTTCGTACTGTGTGTATGTTACTCCCGGTTTTATTATAAACACAAAACTTGCTTCCTGTTTTTTATCCTCTTTTTCAGGCATTGTATTTACCTGGTTTATAAGGGTTGTGTAATCGGCTCCCTCTTGCCATGTTTGTGTAATGGAGTGTATTTGGGCGTATGGTATTATTGAATCAGGCTCTAACTCGGCGTATATCTCTTTTTCGGTTGCAGGCAAGAACATATATATTGCTATGCTGTCTGACGGCTGATTACGATCGGTAGCAAACCACCCTACGTTGTGATACTCGTCTATTACCATCATATAGTCATTGGCTGTTGAGTTAAAGGGCATGCCCATATTGTTGGGGGCAAGATACTCATCGGTGTTTAAATTTTTACGGGTTACAAATATATCGTATCCGCCTACCGATAGTGAATCGTTATCGGTTGCAAAGTATAGTGTTAAGCCGTCATTCAATAAAAATGGATATGCTATATTCCCATTTATATCAGGTAACACATTTAATTCCAATTCATCGCTCCATGCTCCGTCGTTTAAACGATTGCGCTCTTTTATTGAGTAGAGACTATCAGTAATAGAGGCATATATTACTTTGTCTTGTCGCTGATTTTGATAGAGTGTTCCTTCGCCTTCGGTTTTAAACATATCGGCATAATATGATAGCGAGCCACACTCATGAGATAGTTTGTAATTATTCAAGAAATTATCTTTTGCAACTACCATTGAATCAATAATTGTTACTTTCTCTGTTCGTCGTAACATTGATTCTGCTCTTGCCGACTTCTCATATAGGTACTCACCCTTTGAGGTCTCCTTGTTGTTTTTTTCTAATGCCTCAATGTATTGTCCGAAATACTCTTTGGCTACTGTAAATTTATAGTTGTCAAATGCTATCTTTCCTAAATAGAGATATGAGTCTTGTATCTTTTTTTTGGCTGCTTTCTGTAAATAGCTTTCGGCTTTGTCGCCTTCGCCTGTTTCATATAGGCACACTCCATACCACTGATTTAACTGTGCATCGTTGGGGCGAGCCTTTAGCTGCTTGCGAAACACCTCTTTTGATTGTTCATATTCGCCCCTCTTATACATGGCTTTTGCTTCGTTAAGGGTCTGTGCCGAAACTAATATGGGTGCTGTTAATAGTATAATAACTGATATTATCTGTTTTATCTTTATCATAGTGGTTTGGGATTGTATATCGGTTACAAAGGTAACGAAGTTAATACGATTATTACCTTTCAGATGTAATTATTTTTAAAAAATTTATGCTATCCTCTTTTGTTGTGAATGCTTGATATGGTATAAGTAACAGCCCTTTGTCGGGTGTGGTTATTACATAGCAACTGCTGTGATATCCTATGTATTTTATCTGCGATATGCTAAACTCAACTTGCTCGCCTGTTAGTAGAGCGAGTTTTAATTTATCGTTTTCAATTATCAGAGTTTTTTCTACAAATTGATTTATCTTTATTTGCGATAGGGCAGAAAAATAGAGATGAAATATTGCAAATGGTACTACTCCAAAGAATATTATTATTGAAGCATAAATGTAGTGAAGTTTTATAATGGGTAATATTACAAGTAACAACATTATTGCCACTATTACATATTTGTAGCGCGCAAGTTGTATTTGCAACACTACATTTATGAATTGCATTGGCTTTACTGAAAACTGATTTGTTTGGATACTCATTGATGATTACTTATAACTTATATGACAAATTTAGATAAAATTATCGGATTTTTGTGTAAGTTTGCACGCTCAATTTTATAAACATTATGGCTGAAACAAAAGTTGATGAGTTATTAAAAAAATGCGACTCGCTTGTTATTAAGTGTATTAAAGAGTATGCGCTTATAAATGACGGCGATAAGGTTTTGATTGGCTTGTCCGGTGGCAAAGACTCGTTGGCTCTTGTTCAACTTCTTGCAAGAAGGGCTAAAATTCATGCTCCCAAGTTTAGTATTGCTGCTTTGCATATACGTAACGAGGGCATGGGCTATGCTTCAGATATTGAGTATTTGAAGAATTTTTGCCAAAAATATAATGTTGATTTTTTTGTAGAGGATATCTCTATTGATTTAAGCAAGGATAAACGTAAATCGCCATGTTTCTTGTGCTCGTGGTACAGAAGAAAAGCTCTTTTTGATTTTGCGAAGAAGAATGGCTTTAATTCTATAGCTTTGGGGCATCATAAAGATGATATTGTAACTACGCTTATTATGAATATGGTATTTCAAGGGTCATTCTCATCAATGCCTCCGCTTTTGCAGATGAGCAAGTTTGATGTGGCTATTATTCGTCCTTTGGCTTTGATTGAGGAGTCTGTTTTAAAAGATTTGGCAATGGCTGAAAGCTATGTTGTGCAACCCAAAAGTTGCCCCTACGAAAAGAGCAGTTATAGAAGTGATGTGCAAAAAATTGTTGATGAACTTGAAAAACTAAACCCGAATGTTAAGAGCAGTATCTGGAAAAGTATGGAGAATATTATGCCAGACTATCTGCCAAAAAAAAGTTGTTAGTTGTCGGTTTCGTAAACTCAACCGCCCTACGTGTAGTTGTTAGAGATATTTTTAGTTGAAAATTTTTTAATTAATATATATGTATTTATCTGCGTTTTATACAGTTGTTTTATTGGTCATATCTAATATTTTTATGACTCTTGCCTGGTACGGACACCTTAAACTCCAAGATATGAAAATTTCAACGGGGTGGCCTATTTGGGTGGTTATCCTTTTTTCTTGGGGTATTGCTTTGGCGGAATACTCTTTTCAAATTCCTGCAAACAGAATTGGCTTTGTGGGTAATGGCGGCCCATTTACTCTTATGCAGTTAAAGGTTATTCAAGAGGTTATTACTCTTGTGGTGTTCACTATTTTTGCCACCATATTTTTTAAAGGAGAGGCTCTGCATTGGAACCACCTTGCGGCATTCATATGCCTTATTATGGCTGTTTACTTTGTGTTTATGAAGTAATTCAGCAATCAGCTATCAGTTGTTAGTTGTTAGAATCATTTATTAGACTAATTGGTCAAATTGGACTTATATAAGAAGGGAGTTGCATCTTGAGGTGCAACTCCCTTCTTATAACATATTATTGAGTATTTATTGTTATTCTAACAACTAAAAACTATCCAAAGGGCAACGAAGTTGACAACTAACAACTATATTACCTCGTACTTTCTGAATACTTTCTCAATCTTGTCAAATGCGTAATCTAATTGCTCTTTGGTGTGTGTTGCCATTAGAGAGAAGCGTATCAGTGTGTCCTGACTTGGTACTGCAGGTGATACTACAGGGTTAACAAACAATCCTTCGTCAAACAATTCGCGGGTTATCATAAAGGTTTTGGTGTTGTCGCGAATATACAATGGTATGATGGGCGTTGAGGTGTTTCCTATTTCACAACCCATATTGCGGAAACCGTCTAAGGCATAGTTTGTTATTGTCCAAAGATTTTCAATTCTTTCAGGCTCACTTAACATTATATCAAGTGCTGCGTTTGCGGCTGCTGTTGATGCGGGTGTTATACTTGCACTAAATATGTAAGAACGTGAGTTGTGGCGTAAATAGTTGGCTGTTACTGAATCGGTTGCTATAAAGCCTCCTAATGATGCAAATGATTTTGAGAAGGTTCCCATTATTAAATCAACATCTTTTGTTACTCCAAAATGGTCGCA
>JAGBHI010000040.1 GCA_017935575.1 Bacteroidales bacterium
AATTGCTCGGCAGTAATTTTGAAATCTTGCTCAATACCTGCGTTTACAAGTACGCTTTTACCTTCGGCAAGTTTCACCATCTCAACATAGCTTACCCATGCCGGAGTTGGTATGATAACTTCATCGTCTTTATCAACAATACACATCACCACGTTACATACCGATTGTTTTGCTCCGTTTGAAACAACAATTTGCTCGGGTGCATATGTAAGATTATTTTCACGTTTTAGTTTTTCTGAAATTGCTTTACGCAAATCCATATATCCCGGAACGGGTGAATAGAACGAAAAGTTATTATCAACAGCCTCTTTTGCTGCCTGTTTTATATGTTCGGGTGTAAAAAAGTCGGGTTCTCCTACACTTAAATTAATTACATCAACTCCTTGTGCCTTCAACTCTGCACTTTTTTGCGACATAGCCAATGTTTCTGATGGCGAAAGTGCATTTAAACGTGCTGAAATCATCTCTGTCATTTTTACTATATTGTTACTATTTTTGTGCTTAATTTTTTAACTCTGCGAAGATAATGATAAATGGTGTTATTTCAAACAAATTTCTACAAAAACATTAATATTTTTATCAATTATTTTCAAAACACCGCACATTTAATAATAAATTGAAATAATATTGGGCTATATTTATAAAATCCGTAATAGATTAGGTGATTTCTCTTTACAAAAAATATGACAAACCTCAGTCTTTATATTTTTTACTAATACAATATCTATTCTATAAATTCTTGATAATTATCTTGATTTTCTGCAAATTCTAATCTAAATATTCTTAACCCATCATCATTTACATTGTGAGTATTTATAACCATAATACTATCAAATCCAAATGTATCAAGGTCTAGTTTTGTAACAAGAGAGCCTTCTTTTTTCTTTAATATCTTTCGTAATATCCATTCTCCTAAATCTGAATTAGGGTTAGACATTAGAGCCTTTCCTCCATCTTGACATATTTTTGCAGATAACTTCTTACCATCTGGAAGTTGCAACACAAACGGTTCATCTCTTTTTGGAAAAAAATGAGGATACAATAAATGAATCTGCGACGGCACATGAATATACACCTCATTTGCATTTCTTTTACGTCCTCCTGCATTCCACTGATTAAGACCGCTTTTTTGAGGCACTTCACCTTTTTGTTTAGTGCTATATAATGGAAGAATTACATAGTCATAGCCTTTAACAATTGGTTTGAAAATTTCAATAGGTTTATCAGTTAATAATTTTTCTAGCAATGTTAAAGGATCTGAAAGTATATCGACGGAGATATCTCTATATATTTCAGGAACAAAAAATCGTTTCATTAAAACTGTTTTACTTCTATTGAAAGTATAAAAGTTTTTATCATCCTCAAATGAAAGGGTAGGACCATTATCAGAGACATGAGTAATTTTATCAATATTTATTCGTTCGTATGGAACATTAAAAACTCGCAATAGTCCAGAACATCGTCCAATAATATGGTATTGGGATTCGTTTATATTGAAAGTATCATCCGCGAACCGCATACGTTCATTTCTGAATTCGGCTAATTTGTATGCAAGTTCCTTCCCTTTAAGATCTGCTAAGTATGGTCTTAATTTATTGAACTCTGCAATTTTTTCTATTGAAGTATTATTTTTTAATATAAATGTTTTTATTCCTATCCCTAGTCTAGAAAAACGAGCATCGTATGCAGTGCATGAGCGAGCATCATTTATTGCATTATAATATTTACAGAAAAGATTCTCAGTTAAACGGTAATCTAAATAAGGGACATCGTTTTCTGAAAATAATTTTGAAAGACGGGCCATTAGACCTAGCATCTCAAAATATTTTTCGTTAGAATTCCATCCTTCTAAGAATTCTTCTAAATTAGAGAAATTACTTGTTTGCATACTCTTTGAATTAAAGGAACAACTACTGAATTCCCTGCTTGTTTATACATTGAAGACTTTGCTATAACAGAAGGGAAGTGATAATCGTCAGGAAAACCTTGAAAATTAAGACATTCTTTAGGTGTTAATTTCCGAATGCCTTCATTTGTTAATATTAGAGGAACATTATGTCCCCCTGTACCCATATTTGCAGTAAGTGTAGGACATACATTGTTTTTATTTTCTCTAACATATTGTCTTCTCCATTGATATATCGTATCCCTTGATTTGATAAATTTTACTAATTCCTCATAATGTTTCATTTTGTTCGTGTAGAAATATTCGGCATCAGAAACATTGTAGTCTATACAATCATGTATTGTCTTTGTTAAATTTTTCTTTTCGGGGAAAGAAAATTCATTATAATTAGGAATTTGTTCAGGATCAAAACAAATAATAAAAATACGTTCTCTATTTTGTGGTATATTTGCATACTCCATAGCATTCATCACTTTAAAGAATACGATATACCCTAATTCTTCAAGCGTATTTTTTATAATTTCAAATGTTTTACCATTATCATGGGAGCATAAATTCTTAACATTTTCAAGGAAAACAGCTTTTGGCCGTTTCCTGCGAATAATTTCTGCTACATCAAAAAATAGTGTTCCTCGAGTATCTTCAAATCCTTTTCGATATCCTGCAATTGAAAATGCTTGACAAGGGAACCCTGCACATAATACATCAAAATTGTCTGGAATATATGATTTTGTTTCTTCAGATGTGATATCCCCAAATGGTATTTCTCCATAATTAGTAAAATATGTTCGTTGTGCAGCATTATCCCATTCAGAAGAAAATACACATTTCCCTCCAAGATTTTGCATAGCAACACGAAAACCTCCTATCCCTGCAAATAAATCTATAAATGTAAATTTAGGTATCTTAGGACTTGGGAATGGGATATTAAAAACATCTTTAAATAAGTATGTCTGAAAATGAGATTCGCATACAATATTGTTTTGTAAATAATTTTTTAGTTTCTCAGAATTAGTCCATAAATTAATAAATTTCTTTGCCTTCTCAATATATGGAGTTTCAAAAGGAGTGCCTTGCGTATGTAAGTAATGGGTAACAATGGCTACTTGTGTGTCAAATTTAATGAAAGAATTATCCTCATTGATACAACTTTCATCATACAATTGATAATCTCCAGATTTATTTATCCCTAAATCTAAGAGAGTAAAAATATGAGGTTTGCCATTATTTGCTGTCATTACAAATTTTCTATATTTAATATAATTGGTATTGAAATATCTCTTTGTTATGTGCTAGTTAAGTTTAACCAACTAAGCAAAGTTACTAAAAATCTCTAAAATCAACCAACTAATACAATAAAAATAACTTTTGAATAGTGTTAACTGTTATTTGTTTTTTTTGCAAACAGATTGTTAATAATCTTGTAACTTACCGCAAAGATAGTGTTCACAATATGCGATATTATGGCACAAAAGGTGGTTTTGTTTGTTTTTTATAACTTCTCACAACGGACAGAGTATGCTCCGTTCCTACTTTTTTGAGGATAGAATACCCAGAAAAAAAAATAAAAAAGCGACAGGAATTTCTGTCGCTTTTTACTGATATCTAGTAGCTGATAACTAACAACTGAAAATTATTCAACTATAACTTTTTCAGTTCTTCCATTAAGTACAACAAGATAAATGCCTTTGTTAAGTTCAATTTGCTCGTTATCTTTTATGGTAACATCTTTTACAATTTGTCCTGTCGTATTTATAACTTTAACCTCTCCGCTGTAACCATAGATATTGATTGCTCCTGTCGATGCAAATATTTTTGCCTCATCGGCATTACTCTCCTCTATACTTGTTGGGTAGGTTATACGAAGTGTCATATCAACTTGACTTCCTCCGTTTGCTGCTATTGATTGTGTTGGGTTTCCACAAGCGTCTAATGAGTTCCAGTCAACTTTTACTCTCAAACGATAGTCTCCCTCATCAATATTATAAGGTAGTGTAAATGCCGGTACATTTGCTAATTTAGAGTCTGAACTTGCAGTTGCCCCCAAACTGTTGTAGCCTTCGTAGTATGTATATGATACTACCTCTCCTCCTGTTGTTCCGTTTGCATTCACTATCTGATTAAACTCTTTATCGCAGTTATAGTCAACGTGAATATATCCGTGCATCCATAATCCTGCCCATGTAATGGTGGGAGTAAGTGTTGCTCCAGGATATGCTTCAATTACCAAATCAGTACGATCACTATATACAGGGTGTCCTCCACTCTCTAATGTACCACTGTCAAATCTTGATGTTCCACCGGTAAAGACTACTCGGCTTAAATATCTGTCGGCTCGAGAACTCATATTCTCATCTTTACAATAGTCGGGGAAGTAGTAACGTGCAGTTACAATATCGCTACCACGTTTACCTGTTGCCATTGCAAAGGCTTTGATGGTTGTACTTTCAGTAATGGTTATTCCCGCTGAAGTGTATCTCTCTGACTCTGTTGTTGGAATTGAGCCATCTGTTGTGTAATATATTTTGGTATTACGTGGTACAGATTCAAATTTTATTACTGCACTCTCTCCCTCAAATGTTGTTCCGCTTTCAGTTACAAACACAGGTTTGTCGGTTAACTCCGAGCCGTCAGGTAGAGTGTATGTATCCTCTCCGTCTGTCAGCCAATCCAATGTAAAGTTAAGGAAGAATGTTGACATATCGGGTGTCATATAATCCTCTTCGGTATATACTCCGATTGTTCCGTCGGGTAAAATACATATTGATGAGTATGCTCCATTTCCGGGGCAGATGGTTTTGCGTACAGACCATGTTTCTCCCTCATCGTAACTGATAAATACCGACATGTTTTTACGTGATGCAGCATCAAATGGTACTGAGTGCAACAAGCGGTTACGGTCATATCCGTCAACTGTTGAGGTGTAGCGAATCATATCTCCATTACAACCAGGCTCATACATTTCATTCCAAAGTTTAACCTCGCTCCAAGTTTGTCCGCGGTCTTTTGATATTGTGTAGTAACGCGAACCTTTACTTTGGTTACGGATACTTACCAACCAACTACCGTCGTTAAGTTCTACGATTTTAGCCTCGTTTCCGTTGTTAGGTTTACATACGCTTGATACTTTCCAAGTTGTTCCGTTATCCTCTGAATAATATACGTAGTTTGATACATCACCAACATTACCACTACTTGTTTCACGAACCGCAGCTACAAAACATATTGTTCCGTCACGAGTTAATAATCCTGCTCCTGATGCACAGAACGATGCATGCCAATTTCGACGAACGGGATCGCTACACTCGCTACCAAATAGTTGCGGAGTTATATCTATGGGCGCTGTCCATGATTGTCCATTGTCGCTACTCTTACATATATAGGTTCGGTTGGGCTCCGAAGGTGTTCCTCCAAAGAAACCTTTACCTCCAACAAATACGCATATCAAGCCGTTCTCTTCATTAGTACGAGCTAATCCTGCATCTCCATATCCTGCCCCGTAGCCTGTTCCTTGCGCAACAGTCAAAGGCTCACTCCAAGTTTTACCGCCATCGGTGCTTCGGTTAATAAGGACATCAATATCATCGGGAAGGTCGTTTTGGTTATTTTTACGTTTATCTGTTGCAATAACCAACGAGCCGTCATGTGCTGTTACTATGGCAGGGATACGATAGTTCTTTGATGAGTAATCGCCAGGAGAGTAAATCAAGACTCTCTTTAATAAAATTTCTCTTGCTCCTGTTGATGCAGGAGTTGAGATATTAAACGTTGAATTTACTGAATATGATATTGAGTTAATACTTGCGTCGGCAAGGTTTCCTTCAGTTGCTGTCTCTGAAATATCATATGTTACCCAAAGGTAGTTTGTTCCTATAGGAAGTGTTCCACTTAATGGTATTTCAATATCTCCATCTGACGGTGTTGCCTCTCCTAATAGAGTGTATTGTGATGTTTTCTTGGGGTTGAATAACTCAGTGGTTCCTGTTGAATATACCTTTATAGCTGTGATATCAGCGATATCAGTTGTTCCCTCCATGTTTACATTAATACTACTTAATGATGCAGACTCACCTGTTACCGAAACTGCTGCTCTCACAATAGGCTCTGCAATGTTTCCACGCCCTGTATAGTTAGGATCTCCCAAAAGGACAACATTTGATATTGCTCCTGCAGATGAATAACCCACCAAAACTCCATTGTGTCCGTTACCGCTCACATCGGGGACAGAGGTTTCAGTCATATTTTCAAAATCGTATGCTGCCACAAGCCCCTCAGTTGTAGAGGGTATTGAGTTACTGTTTTTGTCGTTTGCTATCTCTGTCGCACTCAAAGCCTTTTTATAGAAACGCACATTGTCTGCCGCTCCATCAAGGAAGTATGAAACTGTTGAAGCATTCAATAATCCGGCACCGACATACACATCATAATCGTTGCTAACATACCATGGGGAGATGTCTTTTGTCCCAGAAGAACCAACTTGTGCTCCATTATGATACAAGTACATTTTACCAGCAGAACGATCAACTACAAAAGCAAAGTGAAACCATGTGTTTAACGAGCCACCCGAAGTTGACCACACACTCATTGAGTTGGTGTGAGCTGTTGAATTGGGACCAGGGGCATTGTTTGCAAAAAATCCAGCAGAAGCATTTCCATTTAATGCTCCCCATAATTCATAACCACTTGTATTGTTGCCCGACACACCCTCCATACAACGTTTTGATATATAACGTTGTGCTGCAGAGACATTAGATTCGTAACTTGCAACCTTAAACCATGCTGTTACTGTAAAACTCTCATTCTGCCCAATGTTAAAATCAGCGTGATTAGGAATTCTCATATACTGACTTGTTCCGTCAAGAGTTAGAGATTTACCCGATTGCGAATAAATACCCACGATAGGTAATATCGCCAAAATTAAAAATAGTAATCTTTTTTTCATATAATAAATAGTTGGTTGTTTTTCTGTTTTTACAAATATAAAAACACATTTAACATCTCACAATAGATTTAATTAATTTTAATATTTTTCTATTTTTAAGAATAACTTTTACCCTTTATTATTTCTATCATAAATAAAACAGCTTTATGAATAAAGAGCAACTATTTATTGTAATTTTTATTTTAAATATTTGAATTTTAGCCGTATCTATGTATATTTGCAAAAACAATACATCAAAAACTTAGTAATAGTTTGTAAGAAATATGAAGAAGTTAAAATTACTTACCCTATCAAGTTTGCTTGTTGTATGCGCAACTTTTAATATAAGCGCACAAGAGCAAAGCACTCCAAAATTTATATATGAAAAAGGTAAAAATAATTGGATTATTGAAGCTGGAGGTATTGCAAGTATATATATGGGACAACAAGATAACCAATTATATTTCTGGCACAGAGTTGGCTGGGGAGGTTCTTTTGTTGTAGGTAAATGGTTTACTCCATGCGTAGGTTTCAAAGGAGAATTAACAGCTTCAAAATATTATGGAGCTGCATTTTGGGGAACTGATGCAAACTTTATTCAAAAAGATATATATTGGAACAGAAGCCACTCAAGATACAATATTGACAACTTGCTTATTCAAGAGTGGTTTGCTTTCAACCCCAATATTGATATCATGTTTAGTCTTTTCAATTCACTTGGCAAAGCAAAAGAGAAACGAATTTTTGACATGATTTTATCAATAGGTGGTGGTATCTATGTTAATAATGGAGGGAACATATACGAGGAGTACAATCAAGATGAGGACCGAATTATAGTAAGTCCTACTCTCAATATAGGGTTACAGAATAAATTCAGACTATCTAAACAGGTTGATTTGAATATTGATTTACGAGCCGGTTGGGTATCAAATACTTTTGACGGACAAACCATTAGCGGAGATAAACACCGAAAAGGAGATTTGATTGCATCTGCCGGTTTATCTCTTACTTATAAATTCAAACCCAGAGGATACGAGAAATATACCCCTGTTGTTGATTACTCTAAGGATCTTGATGATTACAAAAATATGTATGCTCAACTTCAATCAGAGAATGATAGTTTGAAGAATGCAAATAGATTATTAAACAACAAATTAAATAACTTTAATAATACTAATCAACCTAAAGCTCAAGTTCAAATTATTAGAGAGGAACGCGAATCAAAAGTTATTGCAATTCTTGAATACAAGATTGGTGTATCTGAACTCAATAGAGAGAACCGTGCCAAACTTAAAGCGGCAGCCGAAATTATTAAAGCAAATCCAGATTATATGTTTGAGATTTGTGGCTATGCCGATAATGAAACAGGTTCTAAAGACATAAACATTCGATTACGTAATGCTCGTGCTAACAGAGCTATTGACCAACTTCTTCATTATGGAGTAAACAGAAATCAGATACTTAAAGCCACTAACGACGGCGAATTACCAGGAACAACTACAAGAGCTATCGTTATAAAACAATTGAACTGCGATTAAAATTATCCATACTCACAATAAAAAATATAACTTCACAAATTCGTGGAGTTATATTTTTTATGGATTAATCCTATTTTTACTTTATGACTTAAGAACAATTAAAGAGGTGAGGTAAATTTACTTATCGTTAATCAAACATTCCCTCCATTACATCATCTTCCGATACATTTTGTTCTATCTCTGAGAATGGAGTTTGTGTTGATACAACCTCTTTATCTTTTTCTCTACAAAGATCTGAAAACTCTTCGGGTATCTCAAAGTCAAGATCTTGAGAGTAACCCAATTCTGTATCGGCATAGACTTTTTGCATAAATAGTCCGTATATTGGCAAAGCCATTGATGCTCCTTGTCCCACTGCCATACGGTCAAAATGTATTGAACGGTCTTCGCCTCCTACCCATACTCCTGCTGCAAGTTCGGGAGTAAATGCCATAAACCAGCCATCAGAGTTATTATTGGTTGTTCCTGTTTTTCCGCCCATCGGAGCTGTTATTCCATATTTATATCTAATACGGACTCCTGTTCCTGTATTGACCACATCTTGCAGCAACGATAGTATTTTATAATATGCCTGCTGACTTATAACTTCGTTCATCTGCGGAGTAAATGTTGATATTACATTCCCAAAGTTATCCTCAATGCGTGTAACATATATTGGATCAACTCTAATTCCTCCGTTTGAGAATGCTGTATATGCTGTAACCATCTCCTCAACAGAGACTTCGGCAGGACCTAAGCATAGAGCCATTACAGGATCAAGGTGGTTGCGTATTCCAAACGAGTGCATAAGCGTTACCAACCCCTCTGGCGATAGTTGCGACATCAACCATGCCGAAATCCAGTTATTAGAGGTTGCCAAGCCCCAGCGTAAAGTAACATTTTCGCCAACTCTTTTATTGGAAGAGTTACGTGGCGCCCACACCTCTCCTGTATATTTATCAACAATGTAGGGTTGAACATTAGGGGCTAAATCGCATGGTGTAAAGCCCTCTTCCATTGCCAATGTGTATAAGAACGGTTTTATTGTTGAGCCTACTTGACGACGTCCAAATGATGCCATATCGTATTGGAAATGTTTAAAGTTTACATCTCCCACGTATGCCTTTACATGTCCGTTCTTAGAGTTTACAGCCATAAATCCTGTATGCAAGAACGATTTATAATGACGTATTGAGTCCATTGGTGTCATTGTTGTATCTACTACTCCTTTTAGAGTATAGACTTGCATGTCACATGGCGTCTTAAACGACTTTTTTATCTCTTTCTCTGAATAGCCAGCTTTTTTCATTGCTCGATATCTATCGCTCTGCTTCATGCTTCGGTCAAGCATTGATGCTATCTCTTCGGGGGTTACATCTTCAGAGAATGGGGCATTCTTCTTACTTCTCAACTCCTTAAAAAACTCGGGTTGTAAATAACCATTCATATGTTCATCAACTGCCTCTTCGGCATATTTTTGCATACGAGAGTCAATTGTTGTATATATCTTTAAGCCATCAGTATATATATTGTATTTTGAGCCATCTGGTTTACGGTTTTTCTCACACCAGCCGTAAAGGGGATTTGTTGCCCAAGCTATTGAATCATCAACATATTGTTGTTTTTGCCAACCACGATATGCCGAACGTTTAGGTTCTTTTGCCGTAAGCATTATACGTAGTTTTTCTCTAAAGTATGGAGCAAGTCCCTCTTTGTGGTCGGCTTTGCTGAATTTTAATGATATTGGTATCTGCGATAATGAATCACACTCCGCTTCGGTTATATAACCCGCCTTTTCCATTTGCGACAACACAACATTTCGGCGACCTTGCGTGCGCTCGGGACGGCGTACGGGATTGTATAGTGCCGGATTTTTTAACATTCCCACCAACATTGCCGCCTCTTCTACTTTAAGTTTATCTGGTGTTGTGCTAAAATATACCGATGATGCCGATTGTATTCCGACGGCATTATAGAGAAAATCAAATTTATTGAGATACATCTTTATTATCTCTTTCTTTGTATAAAAACGCTCTAATTTAAGGGCTATTACCCACTCTATTGGCTTTTGAAACAGACGCTCAATTTGGTTTCCTGCTTCGGGCGAGTACAACTGTTTTGCAAGCTGTTGTGTTATGGTACTTCCTCCTCCTGCTGAACCTCCTACAAATAGTCTCTTAAATATTGCTCGAGCCAATGCTCTAAAATCTATTCCTGAATGCTCATAAAAGCGAACATCTTCGGTCGCAATCAAAGCATTTACAAGATTTGGAGATATATCTTGATAATCGACATATACTCTGTTCCCCTGGCTTTGATGATAATTTCCAAGAACTTTTAAATCGGCGGAGTATATCTCTGTAGCAAATTTATCTTTTGGATTTTCCAACTCCTCAATTGGAGGCATATAGCCTATATACCCTTTTGATATCAAGAAGAATAGTAATACTACTGCGACTATTGCGAAAGCAAACATAGCCCATAATATTTTAATTATATTACTCTCCGTCTTTTTGTTTTTAATTATTCCCATATCTTTCAAATATTCACGATATATTTACCTATATCGCCTTTTATAATTTTACAAAGATACTCTTTTTATTTTTAGATTACTGTTATTTAAACTATGTTTTAAGTTTATTTATAGCATTTTTTAATTCAGATTTATTTAGTGTGAATTATTTTTTCAACAACAGCATAATAAGTCTGTTTTTTTTTATAGTTTTGTAGAGGTGTAACAAGAACTCATTTATTGAGTACCATTGCTATCCCAAATACGAATATACCACATATTAATTTTATTTATATGAGAAGTGAGAGTTTGGTCTCTATTACCGATTACACTAAAGAGGAGATTTTGGAAGTTTTGGAGAGTGCAAAGCAATTTGAAGAGAATCCGAATAGAAAAATTTTAGAAGGGAAAGTTGTTGCCACTCTGTTTTTTGAACCTTCAACCAGAACAAGATTGAGTTTTGAAACTGCAGTTACACGATTGGGAGGCCGTATAATAGGTTTCTCTGATGCTTCAACTACAAGTTCTACTAAAGGTGAAACATTGAAAGATACAATCAAGATGGTTAGCAACTATGTTGATTTGATTATTATGCGCCACTATCTTGATGGTGCTGCCAGATATGCATCAGAAGTGTCAGACAAACCAATAATCAATGCCGGAGATGGAGCCAACCAACACCCATCACAAACCATGCTTGACCTTTACTCTATTTATAAGACTCAAGGAACTTTAGAGGGATTAAATATTACTTTGGTTGGTGATTTGAAATATGGACGTACTGTTCACTCATTAATAATGGCAATGTCGCATTTTAATCCGACTTTCCATTTTGTGGCTCCTGACGAATTGAAAATACCTGATGATTACAAAAAATTCTGCGACTCTAAGGGTATAAAATATTATGAACATACAGAGTTTACTCAAGAGGTTATAAATAATGCAGATATAATATATATGACACGCGTTCAGAGAGAGCGTTTCACAGACCTCATGGTATATGAAAAGGTTAAAGATGTGTATGTTCTTAAAAACAGCATGTTGGATAATTCAAAAGATAATTTGAGAATACTTCACCCTCTACCTCGCGTAAATGAAATTGCATACGATGTTGACGAAAACCCTAAAGCATACTATTTTGAACAGGCCCGTAATGGAGTTTATGCTCGTCAAGCTATCATTTGCAAAGTGTTGGGTATAAAAATTTAGTAACAGAAAAAAACAGATACTGCGTTATGGCTGAGTTAAAGAAAGAATTAAAGGTTGCGGCTCTTGAAAACGGTACAGTTATTGACCATATCCCTTCTGAAAAACTTTTTAAGGTTGTTGAAATTCTTAAACTATCAGAATTAGATAAAGCTATTACTATCGGCAATAACTTTGCAAGTAAAAGAATTGGCAAAAAGGGCATTATCAAAATCGCAGATACATTCTTTAAAGAAGAGGAGATTAATCGCATTGCAATAGTAGCTCCAAAAGCAAAAATAAATATAATCAAAAACTATGAAGTTATTGAAAAATATGAAGTGGAGTTACCCGATGAACTTTGTGATATTATAAAATGCAATAATCCTAAATGTATCACAAACAATGAACCTATGCACTCGGTATTTTTTATAAAAGACAAAGATAACGTAAGTGCAAAATGTAAATATTGCGAACAGGTTGTTAATTTAGAAGATATTAAACTTGCATAGATAGCTATCAACTATCAGTTGTTAGTTGTTAGTTATCGTATATCACGACATCGTTTACACTTTTATTCTTCCTTAGAAAGTATAATTAATTATAAATTCATATATTAATAGACCCCTAGGGGTCTGCGTTTCTAAGGGACGCATATATCAAGAGATC
>JAGBHI010000041.1 GCA_017935575.1 Bacteroidales bacterium
GCCATCTTGTTACCCAATTTTCAAGCAATCCGAATAACCGTTTAATTATAAGATAATTGCAAATTCTGCGATTTTTTATTAAAAAAAAAATTTCTCAGATATTTGAGAATATCACATTATGATGTTTTGAAATTTCAAGAAATATGCGAACTAAACATAAACAAAAGAACTTTGATAAAGGGAAAAATAGAAGTTCTGAAACAATCGTAGAGGACACTGATAGTTTATTAAATTACTTATTTAAAACATATTCAGACAGAAGCAAAACCACTGTCAAAAGCTGGCTTTCACACCGTCAAGTTGCCATAAACGGAAATCCTGAAACTGCTTTTGATGCACCTTTGATGCCCGGAGACAAAGTTCTGATAAACTTTGAAAAAGGGTTTAAAGAGTTTAAAAACAATAGAATAAAAATTGTTTATGAAGATGATTATATAATTGTTGCAAACAAAGGATATGGATTGTTATCTGTCTCATCAGACAGAGTTAAAGAGAATACTGCATTCCGTATTTTAAGCGATTATCTTAAAGAGGATAATCCGTTTGCAAAACTTTTTGTAATTCACCGATTAGACCGAGACACATCGGGTTTGATAATGTATGCAAAATCAGAAGAGGTTCAATTTAAACTTCAGCGTTCATGGAACGAAATGGTTCTTGATCGCCGATATGTAGCTGTTATACACGGAGCTTTAGAACCTGCTGAAGGTGAAATATCATCATATCTTACTGAAAACAGTGTTCATCACGTATATTCAACCACAGATAAAGAGATAGGTCAATTTGCATTAACCAAATACAAAACATTGCAAAGCAACAGCCGATACTCGCTTGTTGAGTTACAGCTATCTACAGGACGAAAAAACCAAATTAGGGTACATATGTCGGAAAGCGGACACCCGATAGCCGGCGATAAAAGATACGGTTCAAAAGATAATCCTCTTGGACGATTGTCTCTTCACGCATTCCGTCTTAGATTTGTACACCCAATAACTCGTCAGGATATGCTGTTTGAGACACCTCTACCACCTCAATTTGTAAAGGTAACAAGGTAATTTAGGGGTAAGAAAGTTTTACGAGAAAGCCCTTCTATTCCGAAATAAGTTTTATAACATTGTAAGCCGGCACCATACCTAATTCACCTGCCTTGCTTAAATCGGCAATAGCCTTTTCGTTATTACCCATATAGGTATGTACCAATCCTCGATTAAAATATGCTTCAGCAAAATCAGGATTAAGTTCTATGGCTCTATTATAATCTGCCAATGCAGCATTAAAATCTTTGCGTTCGCATCTTATATTAGCTCTATTGTAGTATGAGTATGGGAAATTTGGAGATATGGCAATAACTTTATCATAATCGCGTAAAACCATCTCATACTCAAGCGCTATTGCCTTATCGTTTAAAGCAATATTGGGTTTTGAAAGCATATTATCTCCTATGTGAGAACCTGTCTGTTTATCAACGTTTGTTGATGATAATGTATACTCAATACGTTTATAGCGTACAACTGCACGTAAAAAATAAGCAAATATAAAGTTATCGCCTGCCGATATAATTCGGCTTAAATCCTCAATTGCTCCATTAAAATCTTGTATAAGCATAAAATCTATGGCACGCGCCATATATGGAACTGCATTATTCGGATTTATATCTATTAAACGCGTATTGTCCGATATTGAGTTAAAATGACGAACTATCTTTAGAGAGTCAAGACTCGCTTCGCGATTGGTAAGTTTTAATGAGCGTGGCAATATTCTTGCTCTATTCAAATCGTCAAGATCTTTTGAATACTTTTTGGGAAGATTTAATTGAGAAGGCTCCTCATAATAAGTAAGGGTGATTTGTGGCTCAATTTTAAGTTTGTATTTATTATCTTGCACCCTACCCCTTATAGTACTCTCATAACCTGTTTTTATAGAAGTATCATCAGAGACCAAAAGCCTGTCAAATTTATTTATACTCTTATCCGACTCGCGACGGACTTTTGTCATATCATCATAGTTTATTGAATCGCCTGACGCTCTTCGCTGTTTTGCCTCCTCTTCCAACTTCATGGCATAATCAAAATCTTTTTTACCCCCTTTTAGGTCGCCAAGTTTACGGAGAGCTTCAGAACGAGCAAAATATACCCCTGCAAAATCGGGGTACTCCTCAATAACACGAGTATAATCCTTTACCGCTTTACGGTACATTGCCAAACGATCATAGAGAATTGCTCTGTTATATACTGCAAATATATCATCGGGGCGAATATTCAACAATTGCGAAAAATCGTCAATGGCATAATTATACTCCCCTACCTGCATACGTAATAATCCTCTGTTATAAAGAGCCAGAGTATTTGAAGGCTCTTCCTCAACCACATGATTATAGTCTGCCATTGCACCACGCAAATCGTTTGCATGATATCTCAAAACCGCTCTATTTATGTAATATGCCAAAATCTTAGGGTCAATTTTAATTGCTTTGCTAAGGTCTGAAATTGCATCGTCCTGAGAGTTTCCAAGCATAAAATTAATCATACCTCTTTGCGCATATCCATACGAAGAGTATTTATCAATATCAAGAGCTCGTTCAACATCTGACAAAGCCCCAATGGTATCGCCATTTTGAATACGATATTGACTGCGACTTATATATGCATTATAATATCCGGGGTGACAATTTATAAGATATGCATATGTACTATCGGCTGCCTCAAATTGTTTATCCTCAACCTGAGCAATAGCCTTATTAATCAAAAATGTTTTATCCTCCGGTAAATACTCGAGCGCCTTGTTATAATCGGCAATTGCACCTTTGTTATCGCCCATATTTTGGCGAGCTACTCCTCGTACATGGTATGCTCCGATAATAAATGGATTATACTCAATACAGACCGTACAATCCTCCTCTGCCCCTTTATAATCGTCAAGGCTTAATTTGGCTGCTCCACGTAAAAAATAGGGTTCTGCCATATAAGGCTTTACCTTAATTACTTGATTAAAGTATTGTATTGCAAGTATATAATCTTCAAAATATAGGGCATTACGACCAATATTCATAACCCTATCAGTATTCAGTTGGGCTGAAACACCGATAGGTACCATAAGCATAATTACAATAAATAATGCCTTTATAGTAGTTGATATATTGAGTATTAAATCTTTCATAAAATTTTCACAACGCGAAGATAACTCATTTTTTCTTAACCTCGTTGTTTGTTCTTTTATTTTTATTTGTTACTTTAGCACCAATATTATTAATCAGATGTTTTTAATCTCTGATTATTTGACACAACTCAAATTGATTGGTTTAGTATGTATAATAACAAAATCATAGTTACAATAGGTCGCCAATTTGGAAGCGGCGGTAGAGTTATAGGCAAAGAGATTGCAAAACGAATGGGCTTTGACTACTTTGACAAGGAGCTTTTGAAAGAGGCTGCAAAGGTTAGCGGATTGGATTGTCGTTGCTTTGAGCAAGCTGATGAGAAAGAGTTATTTGCTATTCCTAATGTATTCTCTTCAAATTGGTTATCATTTGGGTTGGGTTCTGATTGCAATAGTTCAATGTCAAGCGAGCAGATATTCAAGAGCCAATCGGACGTTATTAAAATGATTGCAGACAAAGGTAACTGTGTTATTGTTGGCAGATGTGCCGACTATATATTAAGAGATTATCCCAATTGTATAAACTTTTTCATTCTTGCACCATTTGAAGCAAGAGTTGAGCGAGTAATGTCGCGCGAAAAGATCAGCGAAAAAGAGGCTGCGGCTATTGTAAAGAGACACGACAAACAGCGTGCAACATACTATAACTTTTTTACCGACAAAACATGGGGAGATGGCAAAACATACCACTTCTCAATTGACTCTTCTGTTTTAGGTATCCCCGAAACCTGCGATATTATTTGCAGTTACATAAACAAATATAAATCAACATTATTGATTTAGTTTATAGATATGCAAAACAGACAGCCTGCCATAAAAGATTTTGATAATCTTGAGTTTAAGATGCCCTATTTAATAAATTCTGAGGCAGGTATTCCCATATATGTATATGACGGTGAAAAAATAGAGGTTTGCAGAGTTGATGTAATATTCTTCAGCGGTTCGTATAACGAAGAGGTAACACTTACAGCACAAACTACTGCTGAATTAATAACAGAGGCAACATTAAAGAAAAGCTCCTCAATTTTTACAGAGCTAATTGATTTTTACGGTGGGTGGATAACAAAATGTTGCGCCAAACACTTTACTACATTTACACTGTATGCCCCTGTAAGAACATACAAAAAACTTCTTCCTCTCTTTTTTGAAGCAATATCATCTCCACGTTTCAGCAAGCGAGATTTAGAGAGATATAAACGCCAATTAATAGAGGGAATGAAGGTAAACAAAAAAAAGGTTGATGTAATCTCATCAGAGATATTCCGCAAACAACTTTTTGGATCTCACCCTTATGGTGTTACGCCCCAACCCGATAATTGCAACGCACTTAACAACGAGATACTTAAAGAATTTCATAACAAATGGTTTTATGCTTCAAACTGCAACGTAGTTATATCGGGAGCAGTAACTGATGATATGGTAAATATGTTACAAAAAGAGCTGTTACGAATACCTCAAAAAGAGCATATTACACCCAATAAAATTGCTATTGACAATAACATCAGTGAAACACTCTTTGTAAAAGAGGTTGTGAATGCAATGCAAAGTTCTGTTAGGATTGGCGCAAGAGTTATTAATAACGATAATGCCGACCACTACAAACTACAAATTGTAAACACTGCATTAGGTGGATATTTTGGTAGCCGACTAAGTAAAAATATCAGAGAAGAGAAAGGTTATACATACGGTATATATTCGGGGATATTGGCTTTGCCTGATGCAGCACATTTTATGATTCTATCTCAAACAGGCATAAATTTTACTAAACCATTAATAAAAGAGGCAGAAAAAGAGATTATAAGAATTAAAGAAGAGCCTATCCCCAATTACGAATTGACAAGCCTTAAAGGATATATGCTCGGCAGTTATGCAAGAATGTTTGATACACGCTTTACACTTGCCGATGCATTTTTATCGTTATTAACAAGTTACAAAACTCTATCGAACAAAGAGATTGACTTCAAAGATATATTCAATAAACGCATAAACGAGATAAAAAGCATTACAGCAAACACTATTCTTGAAACTGCACAAAAATACCTGCCTGATTACACCGATATGATAACTGTTGTTGCAGGGAAGTTTCAATAGTTGTTAGTTGTCTGCTAAAGCCGCCCCTTTGGAGTAGTTTTTAGTTGTTAGTTGCAAAATTATGCACCTAAACTTATCTGATTATCAATGTCTTAATGTAGGGACACAGCATGCATACAAGGTATTTGTTTTTGCAAATAGGATTAACTGAATGTTAATCTGACCGCAGTATAGGGCATTTTTAGGTAATTACATTGTAATTAAAATTGACTAAATGTCAATTTGTGCCTAAAAATGGGGAGTGCAGTGCTCTGCACGACGGAGGTAATAACTCCTATGCGACGGAGTGGTGTCCGAAAGAATAAGGAATAATAAATAGTTGTTAGAGCCTTTATTTGCTAAAAACTGCGGACAGAGCGTGCTCTGTCCCTACTTGGCTGGTAATAAACTCTGTGAGTCAATAATGTAGGGACACAGCACTATGTCCGAAAAAAACAACCCAAATCGGGGAAATACAAACAAAAGGTTGTAACGCGTACTATTACGTTACAACCTTTGGCATATTATTGAGTTTTTATTGTTTTTCTAAAAACTACCCCGAAGGGGCGGCATTTGTGCCGACAACTAAAAACTAAAAACTAAATTTAAACGTGCGTTTAAATTTATGGGCAGACAGGACGGATAGTTCGACCATAGCGACGATAATTGCTGTGCCAATCGGCAATGTCAGAATCAAAGAACATGTAATACGCTGTAAGACCTCCACTTGTGTAAAGCGAACTAGACCAATAGCTACCATATTCATTTATACGTCTTAATTCATCAATAGTAATATAGCCTGCCGCAGGGAGGAAAATAGAATTGCCATTCTTCTTACTTGTTACTTTATATCCATTTACCCCGTTTTGGGTGGTCCAGGTCCATGTACTGTTATCTCTTAGTTCATCTTGCTCTGCTTTTGTTGGCATACGCCAAGTGCCTCCCCAATTTACATGAGCTGCATCATCTGATAGTTCAAGTACTGTTATATTATCTATAGTTCCATATTGAGAATCTGTGCAATATTTAGTCATTGTATCATATGTTCCCTTACAATACTTATAATTAGTCCAATCATATTTAATTTTTGCCTCTTTTATTTTATTTAAGTCCATAGGTAAAGTTTCTCCCCATGCGAAATAATCACCATATTCTTCAGGAGATTTTGCACCTACATTGAAGGTTGCCCATTTGACTGATAAGCCAAGATCTACGTATTGTGGATCATTTTTTTCAAAATTAGCCACGTAAGTGATATCATTTGTCACTATTGTTGTGTAGGGGTTTAATTTCGATACCTCTTCGCCTTCTACTGTCCAATTGACAAAACGATATGTACTCTCTGGTATCGCAGTTAAAGTTACCTCACAACCTGATATTACTTGACTACTTGATGTTGTTGCAGTTCCACCTTCACGACTTATTACATTTACTAAATAAACGGTATTTCCTCCATTGGCAATTAATACATCTTCTCCTTCACTACATGAGGTAAATGTTAACTGCAGTAACAGCATTAGTATTGCTAAGATGCTTGCATAATGTTTTAAGTGTTTCATAATTGTTTATATTATTGAATTTAACATTCTATTGTTCTTAAAAGCATAAAAATACGTACATAAAAAACGCGGACAATACTCAATTATTCGCTCCTGAGGTCTTCGACTACCTTGCACCAAATAAGAGTAAAGCCCACGTATTACTACGTGAGCGTTGTTGCTTTACTCCTGGTGCTAATATGAAAGTGTCGAAGTTTCAGTAGCCAGAATAATGCTAAAAACGCTTTTTCAAATATGTTAAAATGTTCGTATTAAATATACGTTTTACTTCATAGGCAAATTTTGTTTTAAAAAATGTTTGTTACCACAAAAGTATTAATAATTATCAAACCTACAAAACTTATATTTATTGTTAAGTAATAATAATCATAAACAACTAACAAATCTGTGAGTAAGCAAGAGCGGAGTCAAGTTTATTTGAACTATGCCGAGCGTGAGCAGGTTCGAGAAACGATGGTTTCTCAACTGACTTTAAACACATTTTAAATATGATGAATTAAAACTTATCACAAAAGGGAAGTAAAATTCATCTGAAAAAAGTCTTTTTCGTAATTGATAGTTTCTCCCATGCGACAATACTCCACAATATGAATTTAATGAAGA
>JAGBHI010000042.1 GCA_017935575.1 Bacteroidales bacterium
AACAGGAACTGAGGAAGTATATCCACTACTACAATAATGACAGAATTAAACTGAGACTAAAAGGAAAGAGTCCGGTGCAATACCGAACTCTTTACCAATAAAACTTTTTATTAATCCGTCCAACTTTTTGGGGTCAGATCAGTTGTTGAGATAGTCTCTTTTTTTGTGCATAAAATATAGATGTAAAATATTGAGATTTTATATAAAAGTATCTATCTTTGTTACTATAAAAGGGTATAAATAATTATTGATGATTGAAAAGAATATCATAATAGACGATGTAGATCCTGTTGTGTTTTACGGCACCAACAATGATAACCTGCATTTTATAAAGACTCTCTATCCTAAGTTACATATTATTGCAAGGGGTAATGTAATGAAGGTTATAGGAGAGGATAAAGATATTGTTCAGTTTGAAAAGAGCATATCATTAATAATAAAGTATTGCGCCGAATATAATAGGCTTGATGGCACTGTAATAGGAGCAATTGTAAATGGAGGAACTCCTCTTGAAATAAAACAGGAACATCTAATAATACATGGCATAAACGGCAAGCAGATTGTTGGAAGAACAGAAAACCAGCAGAAACTTGTAAAAGCATTTGAAAAAAACGACCTTGTTTTTGCCCTTGGACCTGCAGGTACAGGAAAAACTTATGTTGCTATTGCTCTTGCCGTAAAGGCTCTTAAAAACAAAGAGGTAAAAAAGATAATATTAAGCAGACCTGCTGTTGAGGCAGGCGAAAAACTTGGATTTTTGCCCGGAGATATGAAAGAGAAGATTGATCCATATCTTCAACCTCTGTATGATGCCCTACAAGATATGATTCCCGGAGTAAAACTTAGGGAGTTGATGGAAAGTAATATTATACAAATAGCTCCTCTCGCCTTTATGAGAGGACGAACTCTGAACGATGCCGTAATAATATTAGACGAGGCTCAAAATACCTCTGTTCCCCAAATAAAGATGTTTATGACTCGTTTGGGAAGGAACGCAAAGATGATTATTACAGGAGATATGAGTCAAATTGACCTTCCCCCAAGTCAAACCTCAGGTTTGGTTCAAGCAATTGAGATATTGCGCGATGTTAAAGGAATAGGTTTTGTTCGTTTTGATAAGAGCGATATCGTACGCCATCGATTAGTTCAAGCAATAGTTGAGGCATATGATGCTTATGCAAAAAAGAGTAAAGAGAAAAAGAATAACGAAAATAAATAATTATAAAACATACATGACTATGGAAAAGGCTTTGGTAAGAACCGATTTTGAATTTAAAGGGCAAAAGAGTGTATATCACGGAAAAGTTCGCGATGTCTATAACATAAACGACGAACTTTTGATAATGGTTGCAACTGATAGAATTTCGGCATTTGATGTTATTCTTCCTAAAGGGATACCCTTTAAAGGAGAGGTGTTAAATAAGATTGCGGCAAAATTCTTAGATGCTACTGCAGATATTGTCCCTAACTGGAAACTCGCTACTCCTGACCCAATGGTAACTGTAGGATTACAATGTGAAGGATTTAGAGTGGAGATGATTATCAGAGGTTATCTTACAGGTAGTGCATGGAGAGAGTATGCTGCCGGCTGTCGTGAAATTTGCGGAGTTAAACTTCCTGATGGAATGAGAGAGAATGAAAAATTCCCTACTCCCATAATTACCCCAACTACAAAAGCTGATGAGGGGCATGACGAAAATATCTCAAAAGATGAGATCATTGCTCAAGGCATTGTAAGTAAGGAAGATTATGAACTTATGGAGAAATATACATATGCTTTGTTTGAACGTGGCTCTCAAATGGCAAGAGAGAAAGGATTAATCCTTGTTGATACCAAATATGAGTTTGGTAAACGCGATGGGAAAGTATATTTGATTGATGAAATTCACACTCCTGACTCATCAAGATATTTCTATGCTGAGGGCTACGAAGAGCGTTTTGAGAAAGGAGAACCTCAAAAACAACTTTCAAAAGAGTTTGTACGTCAATGGCTGATTGAAAATGGATTTATGGGTAAAGAGGGGCAAGTTGTTCCTGAAATGACTGAGGAGTACGTTAACAGCGTTTCGGAGCGTTACATTGAGCTTTACGAGCATATAACAGGTGAAAAATTCACTCGTTCAGAGAGCGATGATATAAATGCCCGAATAGAGAAGAATATATCTGATTATCTTAATAAATAATATAATAAAAAGAGGCGGTTATCCGCCTCTTTGCTTACTTTAGGACATATAAAATGAAGAGTAAAAACGTAGAAGAGGTTACCCCCTATGAGAGTAAAGAGAGGAAAGGGAAACAGATTGCAAAAATGTTTAATGCTATAGCCTCTCGCTACGACTTGATGAACCGACTTATATCTCTTGGACAAGATAATAGCTGGCGAGAGAAAGCCATAGCTATTATTAAAGAGAATAACGCTTCGGTTATACTTGATATAGCAACAGGGACAGGTGATATGGCTATTAACATGTATAAAGCCATTAATAACTCTAATATTGTAGGTTGCGATATATCAACAGGCATGTTAAAAGTTGCCGAAAAAAAGGTTACACAACAAGGCTTGTCTGAATATATAACTTTCAAAGAGGGTGATTGCACTACTCTACCTTTTGAGGATAACTCCTTTGATGCTGTTTCAATAGCTTTTGGTATTCGGAATGTAGAAGATATAAAGAGAGGTTTGTCTGAGATTTTCAGAGTACTTAAACCCGGAGGAGTTGCTGTTATTTTAGAGTTATCAGTCCCTGAGAATAGATTTTACAGATTCTTCTATAATATATATACAAAACTATTTATCCCAACTCTCGGGAAGATTATTACAGGAGAAAAAAGCGCATACGAATACTTACGCCGTTCAATTGCAGCTGTGCCTCAAGGAGAAGAAATGTTATCGCTGATGAGAGAAACAAAAATGATTACTCCACAATGTAAATTCATGACTTTTGGAGCCTGTGCTCTCTACTCGGCTAAAAAGCCGAAATAAGCATTAAAAAAGGAGAAACTACATCTCTCCCTTCAGAACCTTATTTTGGAGTATATCCATTCTATCTTCATATAACTTTAAGAGTGCTTTTAAGCGTTTAATCTCTTCCTCTTTTGACAAAAGTAATTTCTCCATAAGAGATTGTCTCTTGAAAGAAGCTGAATAATCCTCTCCTTTATCAGAAACAACATCTACTCCTCTTTTTTCTGCATCGTAGGGGTTAGAGATTGGCAAATTATCCTTATCCTCAACAAAAGTAAAGAAATCCATAAGATTGAGATTAAATTCATTACAAATCTTCAATAATATAGATGTATTAAGGTTTCCGCCTCGCACTGCTTTACCTATAGTATTTTTATCAATATCAAGCCTCTCTGAAGCATCTTGATAGGTCATCTTGTTTTTCAAGAGGAACTCTCTTAATTTGCTCCCATCATAAATGAGCTGACTCTTTATTTCCATTATAGAAAATTTTATTCTTAAAATAAGATAGTAGTTTCTGAACTAAATAGTTAGTTCGTTGTTATTAAAGTTAAGAAAAAACTTTGTTTATAACAACTATTATCATAAAAAAGAGGATATGGAGAGAAAAAAGTGGAATAATATCATAGCAGAATTAGGGGAAAAACTTGAAGAAAGCAATCATAATTATGCCTTCTATCTTTTTGAAGATGGAGAGGATCCTATATGTGGAACCAGACTGCGTTTAGAACAAATTGCCATAATTTTTGAGAGCATGGTTGCCAATTTAGGGAATGAAGAGATAAACTCTCTTATAAGATACCTTATGGTTATAAGAGATATTAAAAATGAAATAGAAATAAATAACCTTGCTAATTCTTAGTATAAATAAAAGAGACTATGTCAAAATCTAAAATTTTGGCACAGTCTCTATAAATTTGAATATTTTTATCTTGTATAAATACAGTTCTTCTTTTATACTTTTCTAAAAAGAATATCTATTTAGCCCATATTTGCTCTATCTCAGCGGTATAGACATAGTGTAAATCGCCATCTTTATACCACTTAGGGAGAATACCTTTATCAATAAAGTTCTCCTCTTTCAATAGAGATTTATATAACTTTCGGCATCTAATAACCAATCTGGCTTCCTCAAATGAAACACAATCCGACATGGGAGCATATGGAGTAATTCCTGACTCTTTAACCTTATCTGTATCTCGCCCGGATTTTGTACCACATAAAGTTAAAGCCTTGCGATACTCCTCACTAAAAAATGAAAGGGTAAAAACATCGCTACTCTCAATAAAGCCATAAGTATGACGTTGTGGACGTATAAATATTGTGGCTACAGGCTTTCCCCATAAAAATCCCATACTCCCCCAACTCGCAGTCATAGTATTGAAAGACGATGCGTTGCCTGCTGTTACCAACATCCAATCTTTTCCTATTAGATTTATGATATTGTCGCTCAAATTATCTACTGAGATCTCTTTCATATATTTATTAGTTAATGAGTAGTTTATTATAAATCCCAAAGTTTCATTTGGGCAGGATCTTCAAATGGCAAATCTAAAACCTCTTCCGAAGCACTTTTTACACGTTCATTCTCTTGCTCCTTTTTTCGGCGTTCAAGAATCTCTGCTTCTGTTTCAGGCTCCATAACAACCATCCAATTATCCTCATCTATGCTGACAGATGGTATCTCATCTTGTTGCAATGAACTCTTTAGGCTCTCAACCTCATTTGTTAGTGCTACAACATTCTTACGCGCAATTTCTGCATCTTTCTTAAACTTATCAACGCGCTTTTCAGCTTCTACTAATTTCTCGTTTAACTCCTCAATCTGCTTTGCGGCTTTTTTATTTTCTGAAATACGCTCGCGCTTAACCTGCAATTTCTCTATCTTTTCGTTAGCCGTTGCTATCTCGGAGTTCTTATTCTCAATTTCTACTTGAAGATTGGTTATTTGAGACTTCAAATCTTCTATCTGCGTGGTATCTATTTCGGGGAACTCTTTAAGATTTGTAATTTCAGCTTTTTGAACTGCTATCTCCTCTTTTGCTACACTTAGAAGAGACTGTAACTCCTCTTCCCGTTTGTCGGCAAGTTCAAGTTTCTCGCGCAACTTCTCCAATTGTGAAGCTAAATTATCAGCAGGAAAAGTATTCTTATTTTGTAACTCTTCAAGTTTTGCATTGGCAAGAGAAAGATCGGCAGTCAATTGGTCGATACGTTTCTTCATCTCCCCTTCAGACTCTTCATATATCTGATTCTTGTATTTTGACAACTCTGATTGCAACGATTGATATTTACGTGTTATATCTATTAATCGCGCTGTTAAAGCTTCATCTCCTCCCTCTACAAGAGATTTCTCCTCCATTTCACTTTGCAAAGAATCAATTCTCGCCTGTAGTACCTTCTCGCGTTCTACGGCTTGCATAACAGTCTCCTCTTTTACATGAAGGGCTGTTTCAAACGACTCTACAACCTCTTTTAGATGCTCCTCTTCTGCTATTAACTTCTCTTCCATCTCTCCATTGGCCGTTTCAAGCATAATAATCTTATTTTTGAGCGACTCTATAAACTCTCCTTCTGAGAATCCTTCAGTCATTCCCATCATATTGCTTGTAAGTTCCAATTGTTTATAATGGTCAATCTCCAATTTGAGTTGTTCTACACTATCCTCAAGCTGGCTATTCTTTTTTGAAAGTTGACGTACATTATTATTTGCCTCAATACGAGCATTCTCTGATTTTGATAGATCCTTCTCTTGTTTATTTGTCTTCTCCTCAAGATCTCTTACTTTATCGTTAAGAGCTCTCTTTTGACGTTCAGCACTCAAATATCTGTTTTTATAGTCCTCTTCTCTCTGTGATGCAAGTTTTAATTTCTCCTCAAGTTCAACTACTAACTCAACATTGTCATCTCCTTCAACAAAAAGAGGTGCTCCATTACTATTTTCCGCCTTCGTTAACAGATATTTTATATAGCTACTAAATATTGGATATAACGACTCTCTGATTTCACTCTTCTCTGCCTCTAAATCAATTGTTTTAAGGATAACTTCAGGTAGTGGCTTATTTACTATAGTAGCTATAACCTCCAATATTGAATTGGGGATATCGCAACTCTCTATCGCTTTATCAAAATCTTCATTCTCAAACTCAATTTTTCTCTTCTTGGGAGAATCATTTTTTATGTCATTATTAGGATTCTGCTCCGAAGAGAATATTGAAAGTATTGATTTTTTGAAATTCAGCTTCATTATAGTATATAATTTTATTATTAATGCATCTTTTAATAGTTATGCTATTGTTGCATAGGTTTTATAACAATTCCTACATTCTTTTTACCATTTATCTTTACCACCATAGGTGATGGAAGTTCAACCACTCTTATATATTCACTTTCATGAATAGAGGGTATTGAATCTAAATATTGCTTGTCATAAATGCCATCTCCTGCAACTGTATCTATTGTAAAATATCCTACTCCAAATGATGTGAGATTTTGGAAGAAGTGTGTCCCCTGACTTGGCTCAATCCAATAATCTTTTATAGCAGTTTCAACTATAACCTTTGCCGCAGATATATGTGGCCATTTTATAGGAATGCCCAAAGCTGTATCACTTGAGCCCCATCTTCCCGGACCAATTAATATATAGCTCTTATTCTCTGCTAAGAACTTCTTGTTAACCTTCTCTATCTCACGGGCTATAAAAGAGTTGGCAAAATAGCCGAAAACTCCATCTTTTACATACACAACATGTGTTACACCTTCATGTATTCCGTGTCCTAAGGCTGAGGTGCTTTTTACCAATATATCTTCATTTTGAACATTATCTATTTCGTCCTCACGCATCTCCTTCATATCAACGATGGGGCGTATTTGCAACCAATAAAGTTCTCCTTTACCGTTTTCTCCTCCTTTTAGATTACCAGCAAACTCTATCTCCACAGGACGTCCCATCTCTGACTTACCATAGGTAAGCATCATATCCATGATTTTGGCAAGTGGGAACATATCATGCTTAAGTATATTGGCAAATGTAACAACTTTCCTACCCTCATCATAATATCCATCTCGTATTACTTGATCAACATAATCATAGGTGGATACCATTCCATACAATGAGCCATCGGCATCGGCATCGGCAATGGAAAGTTTCTGTATATTAAATCCATCGTCAACAGAGAAGTTTTTCTCAACATTTTCCATATCAAGTGCATAGAAACGAGTTTGCGTATCACTTAACGCCATCTCCATTGTGCTTGTTTGTAATACAGAATTTGGGTGTTTTGGTGAAAATCTTAAACTTCTGCCTCCGTCAACAATATATTTACCCAATCCTACAGCAACATCTACGACACCATCTTCTGGTTTCTCGTCATTGATAGGATAGTAATTCAAAGAGCGACCTACTCCTGAGAATGAAGGGTAGAATCTCTTATCATACATATTTCCAACTACCTCTTGAAGTATAATTGCCATTTTTTCTTGGTCAATTATATTTGAGGTGGCCTCCATATAGGCCTTGCTATCGGAATAATATACTGATGCGTAAACTCCTTTTATGGCATCTTTCAAGAGTTTAAGCATTAACTCCTTATCCTCAATATAAGGGACCATATATGTTGAATATATGCCTGCAAATGGCTGATAATGCGAATCCTCTAAAAGACTTGACGAGCGTATTGCTATGGGACGCTGTATCACATCAAACAGAGCAAGAAAATCTTCGTCTAAGCGTTCAGGTAGTTCAGCCTTAAGGAAATTAGACAAAATCTCTTCATCGGGAATATCACTAAGAGCTATTGAATATAGATTATTCCCCTCCATAAATTCATCAAAGATATCTGTACTCAAAACAATTGTTTTAGGTACTGAAACTTTTACCCCGTCGCAATTTGCCAACTCGGGGTGTCGTTTAATAATAGCATCAACAAATGCTAAACCACGACCTTTACCTCCGAGCGATCCTTGTCCTATACGAGCAAAATTAGAGTATCTGTCAAAACGAGTGCGTTCAAATATTGCAACCACTCCGCTGTTTTTCATCTTTCGATACTCCACTATGGCTTCAAAGATTATATGTTTTATCTCCTCTCCATTGTCGCACGACCTTACGGTCTTTTGCCTCAATAGTTCTGCAAGAGGGAACATAGCACGCGAATATAACCAACTTGAAATATGGTTACGACTTGCATGATATAGTATAGACTCATCAGGAATATCAAAGATTTTATCTTGTAGTTCCTTCAGGTCTTTAACAGTTGCTACAACCTCTCCTGTTACAGATCTGATAAACTCAAAATCGCCATATCCGAAATTACGCAACACTGCATATTTCAAATCAACCGGCAGAGTCTTTGAGTTTTTGTATAAAAATGCCGCGTTGTATTTAGCTGCCGCTTCCTTGTTTTCAATATCAGAAGAGTCAATAATAATAGGTAAATCCTCGTTATGCTGACGCAAGTAGCTACAAAATTTCAAACCGGCTTTGCTATCCTTCTCTCCCTCTCTTTTGAACGAAACATCTGTAACTACACCTAATACATTATTGCTGTATTTATCATATATCTTTACTGCTTCTTCATAATTTCGGGCAAGAACTATCTTCGGACGTCCACGCATACGCAACATTTGTTCGTGCCTATTTAAAGCCTCTGTTGAGAATATTTGAGATTGTTTAAGGACAACTTTATATAATATGGGAAGTATTGACGAATAGAAACGTATTGAGTCCTCAACCACAATTATCACCTGAACTCCTACTGAAGCAACGTCCTCTTCGAGGTTCATATTGTCCTCCATCAATTTGACAATAGCCAAAAGCAAATCGGCATTACCAAGCCAACTGAAAGTATAATCAACAGCACTTAAGTCCTCTTTTGCCAAACGTCGCGATACTTCATGCGAAAATGGAGTAAGCAATACCAAAGGTATATCGCTATGCTTAGCCTTAATTTTACCTATCTTTTTAAAGATATCGGCATCTTGCATAGCTGGCATAACTATTATGAGGTCATAGTTATTTTCTCGTAACTCTTTTTCTGCCTTTTCAAAGGTATAAACTTCGGTTACTCGAGGGGGAGAACTAAGATTTAACGACATATATTCCAAGAATATATGTTCCTCAATGCGACCGTCTTCTTCCAAAATGAAAGCATCATATCTACTTGCTATAAGCAGAACATTAAATATTCTCTTTTGCATAAGGTTTGCAAAAGAGGCATCTTTCATATAAAAGGCGCTAATACTCTGACCTTTATCATGTTCTCCCGAGAAACTCATTTACCCAATATCCTTTATTTGTGGTTTGAGTTTCAAATATACTATTTTTATACCGTTTTTAAAAGTTATAAGCAATACCTTTTTACAAATAATTATTCTTATAAGTTATCTTTTATCATAGAATAACGATTTGATTCACAATGATAATTAAAAAAGATAACTCAATCTATTTTATCCACCCGTTATGATTATAAAAACAGAATAGTCTGATAGTCGCTTAAAACAACTATCAGACTATTTCCAAATTAACTTGTATGTATCCTATTTGTATATTAAACAGATTTCTATTTTACCTCCCAAGTCTCTTCGCTTAGGAGTAAATCTCTTAGTGTTTTACCGGGTTTTTTATCTCTAATCTCCTCCATTTGACGTTTAACCTCCTCGTCATAACAAAGGGCCTCTGCCGAACGTATAACACCTACTGCAAGAGGTAATTCATGACCGTCCATCATGGCAAGTCGCAAATGCAAGAAACTATCTTTTGCTGTTGCATCATGTACCAAGATATCGTCCAATGTTACTCCGTTCTCTCCTATCTTAACAACCTTAAGATTTAAACCATCAAGAACCAAACCTTTGTCCATATCTTTTCCAAAGAGCATTTTTTCTCCATGTTTAAGATGTATGGTACGCTCTGCTCTGAACTCCTTGTCCGCAACATATTTGTGTATTTGGTCATTAAAAATTACACAATTCTGCAACACCTCAACTACTGATGCTCCTTTATGCTTTGCCGCAGCCACCATAACCTCTTTTGCTGTTACAAGGTCAACATCTATTGTGCGTGCAAAAAAGTTTCCACGTGCTCCAAATGTCAACTCTGCAGGGATAAACGGGTCTTCAACAGTTCCGTAAGGCGACGACTTTGTTACAGCTCCCCTATCACTTGTAGGAGAGTATTGTCCTTTTGTAAGACCATATATCTTGTTATTCAAAAGGATTATATTAAGATTTACATTACGACGTATTTCATGTATAAAGTGATTACCACCTATTGCCAAACAATCGCCATCACCTGTAATTTGCCAAACGGTAAGATCAGGGTTCGCAGTTTTTACTCCTGTTGCAATAGCTGCCGAACGTCCGTGAATTGTATGAAATCCGTATGTTCCCATATAGTATGGCAAACGAGAAGAACAACCAATTCCCGAAATAACGGCAACTTTATGTGGTGGAATTCCCACCTCTGCCATTGCCTTTTGAAGTGTGTTTACTACAGCATGGTCGCCACAACCGGGACACCATCTTACATATTGATCGCTTTTATAATCATTTGCAGTATATTCCATATCTATATCCTCCTATAAGTTTTTAAGATATTCAACAATCTCACTCACCATGAATGGTTGTCCCTGTACCTTATTGAATTTCTTAACCTGCAATCCTTCAATTTTTGAAACAAGATGTGTTGCAAATTGTCCATTATTCAACTCACAAACAACTACATTTTTATATCGTTTTATTATCTCCTCAGTATTTGCAGGGAGAGGATTAATATAGCGGAAATGTGCAAGTGCTGTTTTCTTACCCATGGCATTCATCTCCTCAACTGCCGATATAAGGTGTCCGTATGTTCCTCCCCAACCAATTACTAAGGTATCTGCTTCTGCATCTCCTTCAACTTTAAGGGGCTCAACACAATTTGCAATATAATCTATCTTGCCTTTGCGAATATCAACCATCTTTTGGTGGTTAGCAGGATCTGTTGAAATTGCACTTGTTACGGCATCTTTCTCCAAACCTCCCAATCGATGCATAAATCCTTCGGTTCCCGGTATTGCCCAATAGCGCACAAGAGTCTCTGCATCGCGTTTATAAGGTCTCCACCCCTCCTCTAACATTTCTGGTTTAACAAAGTTAGGGGTTATATTGGGATACTCATCTGATTCGGGGATACGCCATGCTGCTGACCCGTTTGCAATAAAGGCATCTGTAAGTAATATAACGGGCGTCATATGCTCCAATGCTATTTTTGCTGCATTATATGCCATATCAAAACAATCTGTTGGTGTAGCTGCGGCTACTACAACTGCCGGTGACTCTCCATTGCGTCCGTATAGAGCTTGCAAGAGGTCTGTCTGCTCTGTTTTTGTTGGCAAACCTGTTGATGGTCCTCCGCGTTGAACATCTATCACAACCAATGGCAACTCTGCCATAACAGCCAATCCTATAGCTTCGCTCTTTAGTGCCAAACCCGGACCTGAAGTTGATGTTGCAGCCAAATTTCCTGCAAATGAGGCTCCAATTGCTGTACAAACTCCTGCTATCTCATCTTCGGCTTGTACTACCTTAACTCCTAAATCTTTGCGTTTTGCAAGCTCATGTAAAATATCTGTTGCAGGAGTTATAGGATAACTTCCCAAAAATAGAGGTAATCCCGATTTCTCCGATGCCATTATCAATCCGAGTGCTGTTGCGCGGTTACCATTTATATCGGTATAGATACCCGGTTTTTGAGATTTACTCTCAATGCGATATGTTGAGACTGTGGCATGAATATTATTTCCATAATCATAACCTGCAGTCATTACCTTAAGGTTGGCTTCAAGAATAGATGGTTTTTTGCCAAACTTATTTGAAAGACGATGTGCTGCCTGTTCGAGTGGACGATCAAATAACCAACATATAAGACCAAGAGCAAACATATTCTTGCATCTCATAATTGATTTGTTATCCATTCCACTATCTGCAAGAGCAGACGCTACCATAGATGATATAGCTACAGGCACTATTTGAGTGGTTGCAGGAGCTCCAATCTCCGCGAATGGATCATCTGTCTTGTAAAGCGCTTTCTCTAAGTCTTTCTTAGTAAACGAATCGGTATCAAAAATAACAATACCATCGCTCTTTAAAAATTTAAAATTAGTTTTAAGAGCAGCAGGGTTCATTGCTACCAAAACATCGGCTTTATCTCCAGGAGTATAAACTCCGTTACCAATGTGTACTTGAAATCCTGAAACTCCACCAAGAGTTCCTTGTGGAGCACGTATCTCTGCAGGATAATCAGGGAATGTTGATATTTCATTACCTATTGCGGCTGAAATATTAGAAAAGATATTTCCTGCAAGTTGCATTCCATCTCCCGAATCTCCGGAGAAACGAACAACTACCTTTTCTACAGCTTTTACTTTTGTTTGTTCTGACATAATATTCAGTATCTTTATTCTATAAAAAGCTACATAATATTTACAAATTGTAAGTATGTAGCCAATATAATTATCAAAAAATCACCTTTTTTAGCTTTATTAAATCGCAAAGTAACAAAAAAATAGGCTAATAAACAAACTCTAATTATTAGATTGTGTTAAATAGCCTATCTTTTTATTTATATCGTTAGATAAAGATTAGATTTTCAAGACCTTTACTATCTCTTTTGCTAATCCAATTGCTAAATTCTCATCTGATAGAGGATCTGCGTTAATAATTATTGATGCTTGGGTATAAAAATAGTCGCGCCCAGGAAGAGTATTTTCAATATATTCAGCCAACTCTTTATCGTTCTTATCTTTTAGAAGAGGGCGCGTACTTTTGTATATTTTAAGCCTGTTAAGAAGCTCTTCGTTTGAGCATTGTAAATATATGGTAACTCCATTTTTATTCATAAACTCCATATTGTCAAAGAAACACGGAGTTCCTCCACCTGTTGCTATAATACTATCACTCTTCTCTGATATACTTTTAAGCGCATCTCTTTCAATTTCTCTGAAAGTTACCTCGCCATATTTAGCAAATATACCATTAATAGTATCGCTGTATTTTTTTTCAATATATTGATCGAGATCAATAAAATTTTTACCTGTGATAGAGGAGAGCAGATTTCCAAGAGTTGTCTTCCCCGAACACATATAACCGATCAAATATAGATTCATTTTATAGTCTTATAAGTTTAATTAATTTAAGCCCTCCCAACATTTGATACGATATTTCTCTGCATATTTCTTCTCCCATAAGAGCCAAATAAAGAAGACAAATACCGACATTGCCATTCCTGTATAATCGTGAGTGGCAACAAATACTTGGGGATTTTCTACCATTGTTGATAAATTTACTATGGATAACCTAAAACAGTTTATTATATAGAATGCAAGCAAGGCTGATGGTATATACCACAATTTTGGTTTTGTAGGACCGGGGATAAGAAGCATAAGCAATAGTATAATCATCATCTCTCTGTTTCCCGCACAAGTAGGAAATATTCCTACACCTCCTAAATATTCTCCATTATCGCCTCTTATAATAACATTCTCACGATTGCGTTGAATATTTTGTTGCCACACATATTTGTTAAAAAATTCTACTCCATCGGCTGTGCGAAGAGATATCCATTGATTATATTCCGAAAAATCTACAAATTCCATAATAGGTTCCGGGTCATACTCTCCGTCCCAACCTGTATATATGGCAAAGTTATCGCTACCTCCCCACCATATTAATCGTACAAACCCAAAAATAATGAAAAATAGTGCAACGCCGATAAAGCCATTTACTCTTTCATCTCCTAATTTCTTCCAATTCTTCTCTGATAATTTAGACTTTAAAAAACCGAGAAATTTACAATATGGTTTTAGACTCTTCATCAATTTTAGTTTTTTATTTTATTAACCTATTACTTATATCCTTTATACTTATATTCAAAATTGGGTGAATTACATCAGGTGCTATCTCAACCAATGGTTCAATTACAAACTCTCTAAGATGCATCTTAGGGTGAGGTAATGTTATTTGAGGGTTATCAGATATTATATCATCATAAAGCAATATATCAATGTCTATAACCCTATCAACATATCCTGTGGCATTAACATCTCTTACCCTACCTGCCTCGTACTCTATCTTATGTACTATCTCCGATAAATTTGTAATTGACAGCTTTGTTTCAACCTCTACGGCAACATTTATAAATTTATTTTCGGTTTTAAATCCCCAGGGTTCTGTCTCATAAAGAGATGAGACCTTGGTTATTTTACCTGCTTGCCTACCTATCTCGGTTATAGCATTTTTTATATATTCTTCTCGGTTTCCGAGATTTGAACCTAACGATAGATATGCTATTGACATGTTAATCAACTATTAACATTGCATCGCCATATGCTCCAAAACGGTAACCCTCATTAACTGCTACCTTGTATGCCTCCATTGTTTGCTCATATCCTCCAAATGAAGCTGTCATCATAAGCATGGTTGAAAGTGGCATATGGAAGTTTGTTAACATTGCATTGGCTATTGAGAAATCGTATGGAGGGAAGATAAATTTATTTGTCCAACCCTCATATTCATTGATGTGTGTCCCTGTACATACGGCTGTTTCAATAGCTCGCATTGTGGAGGTTCCCACAACACATACTTTCTTCTCTGCATCTTTTACTGAATTTACTTTTTGTGCAAATTCGTCAGTAATAATCATAGGCTCAGAGTCCATTTTATGCTTTGTTAGATCCTCTACATCAATATCCTTAAAACTTCCTAATCCTATATGAAGAGTTAAGAAGGCTGTATCAATTCCTCTTAGTTCTAATCTCTTCATCATTTCTCTACTGAAATGCAATCCTGCCGCAGGAGCAACAACTGCACCCTCATTTTCGGCAAAAATTGTCTGATAACGATCTACATCATCAGGTTCGGGTTTACGCTTTATATAATCAGGGAGCGGTGTCTCTCCAAGTGCAAGTAAAGAACTCTTAAATTCTTCATGTTCTCCATCGTATAAGAAGCGTAAAGTTCTTCCTCTTGATGTTGTATTATCAATAACTTCTGCTACTACTGAATCATCTTCTCCAAAATATAGTTTGTTTCCTATACGTATTTTTCGGGCAGGATCAACCAAAACGTCCCACAAACGGTTTGTTCTGTTTAACTCTCTAAGCAAGAAAACCTCTATTTGTGCTCCTGTCTTTTCTTTATTTCCATAAAGACGTGCAGGGAATACCTTAGTATCATTAAAAACAAACAGATCGCCTTCGTCAAAGAATTTTATTATATCTTTGAATGTAAGATGCTCTATCTCTCCTGTTTTACGATGTAATACCAACATGCGTGCCTCATCGCGTCGTGATGTGGGATATTGAGCGATTAACTCCTCGGGAAGTTTAAATTTAAATTTAGATAGTTTCATATCAATATCTTGTTTATTAGTTTTCTCTTTCTTGTTATTATTATTTATTCTCAGGCAATATTCCTCTTGAAACAATATCGGGAATTTGCTCTACTTCAAAACAATTTTCAAGTTTTACTTTTCCTACACGTGTTCGGGTTAACTGCGTGAGATGAGCACCACTTTTTAAAGCAACACCTATATCTCTTGCCAATGAACGGATATATGTTCCCTTTCCACATGCGACTCTTATCTTTATGGCTGTTTGCGTAAACTCTAAAAGTTCTATTTCATCAATTCTGATAATTTTAGCTTTTAACTCTACATCGTCCCCTTTACGGGCAAGTTTGTAGGCTCTCTCTCCATCAATCTTAACTGCAGAGAATATAGGGGGTACTTGATTTATCTCCCCTATAAATGTTTTTATAACATCTTCAACTAAGTCTTTAGTTATATGTTCTGTTGGAAATGTTTCGTCAATCTCAGTCTCAAGATCATACGATGGTGTAGTTGCTCCAAGAGCTATAGTCGCAACATACTCCTTATCTTCTCCTTGTAAACTCTCAATAAGTTTGGTTGCTTTCCCAGTGCAGATAGTCATTACTCCTGAAGCAAGAGGATCAAGAGTCCCTGCATGTCCCACTTTGAATTTTTTTATACCATAATGTTGATGAATGGTTCCACGCAACTTCTTTACTAATCGGAATGATGTCCAGTGTAAAGGTTTGTTGAAATGTAAGACCTCTCCTCCTATAAAATCAAAATCTCTATTAATATCCTGCACGGTCACCAAATTTTAAATAAATGAGTATATCAAAGTAAATAATCCTGCCACAAGACAATAATATGCAAAGTATATAAGCTTGCCTCTTCTCACAATAGATATCATCCATTTACAAGCTATACAACCTGAAATAAATGCAGCAAAAAAGCCTATTACAAGTGCAGATACGCTAATTCCGCCAAATGCCTCAACTACTCCAAGTTTAATCATATCTAAACTTTCAAGAAGAGCCTCTCCGAGAATAGGAGGGATAACCATCAAGAATGAGAATTGAGCCATATTTTGTTTACTATTCCCTAATATAAGACCTGTTGCAATGGTTGTTCCTGAACGTGAAAGACCCGGCAATACCGCACATGCTTGGCTAATTCCTATTATAAAAGCATCTTTTAGCGATATTTTATCCTTCTTGCGCGGTTTTGCATAATATGAGAAGGTTAATAATGCAGCTGTTAACAATAAACAACACCCTACAATTGTCAATCCTTCAAAAGTTGCCTCTACTGCATCTTTAAAGAATAGTCCAACAATACCTACAGGTATCATTGAAAATACTATTGCAAGAGCATATTGTTGCTGTGCATTGAGCTTAAATCCTAAAAATTTTGTTGAAACGGGCTCCTCATCACAAGGAGATTTGAACAACCCTTTGAAAATCCAGAATATCTCTTTGTACAGTATTACAATAGTACTTAATACAGTTGCTACATGCAACAATACCGTAAATGGTAAAATAGCTTCGGGATCGGTAACTCCCACAAAATTTGATGCAATTGTCAAATGTCCACTACTGCTTATGGGCAAATACTCTGTGAACCCCTGCAATAGGCCTAATAGAAGAGCTTCTATCCAATTCATTATTTACCTCCCTTTCCCTCTTTTTTACGATACATAATCGCAAATACAATTGAAACAAAACCTAAAAATGCTATAGTAGGACCAAATACTATACGACGCCAACTGAAAATATCAGGATTATAATACTCTGGGACAGAACTGCTTCCTGCCATAAGAGCAAGCCCTATAATAATTACAATGAACGAGATTGCGATAAGGATATAGTTTACTTTGCCAAGTGCAAAATCTTTTATATCGTCATTTACAACCTCAATCTTCTTAATATCTTTTTTTATATATATATTTACATTTTTCTTTATTTCCATAATATAAATAATTTACAAATAATAGAGATCATCTCTATCCATAGAGATATACTTATTAACAGCAAAAAATGCCGAAACTGCAGTTAAAATAATTCCTAATAATAAAACTATAACTGATACTTGAATAATAGTAATATAGTTTATAAGAACCTCAAGATTTTCAAACTCACTTATCAAATAGTAGGCACATGCTCCAAGCAAAACTATTGCAATAAATGAAGCTATAATCCCACCTATTATATTGCTTACAATAAATGGACGACGTATAAATCCCGGGGTTGCTCCAACCAATTTCATAGTATGTATCAAAAATCTGCGAGAGTATGCCATCAAGCGGATTGTATTGCTTATAAGAGCAAATGAAATGAACATCAATATAATTGAAATAGATAGTAATATGATTTCTGCCTTTCTCAAATTATCGTTTATGACTTGTATAACATCTTTTTGGCATATTACTTCAGCAACCACATCGGTATGTTGTCTAAGTTCTGCCTCAATCCATGACAAAGAGTCGGTAGTTGCATATTCGGCAGAGAGTTTTACCTCTATTGATGATTGCAAAGGATTAAATCCTAACAGATCTTTTGGATTTTCTCCTAATTCAAGTTCCAACTCTTTAAGCGCATCTTCTTTTGATATATACTGAATTGCCTTAACATATGGAGCTGTATCAAGGTCGCGTTTAACTTGCTCTATACCTCTTTTACTCGCAGAGTCTTTTATAACAATAGAAAATCCCATGTTCTCCTTTACGTATTTGGTTAGTTGCGTGCCCAAAATAGACATTGAAACCACAATCCCCAACAAAAAGAGAACCAACGATATACTTATTGTTGAGGTAACTCTGGCATTTAAAAAAGAGAATGGTCGTTTATCTTTTTTTTGTTCCATTATTTTTGCAGTAAATCATATTATTAAAGAGATACCCTTGCAAAAGGGTATAATCAGCCAAATTTTTTGCAAAAATATAAAATAATTGCGTTCTTTCCCCATTTAAAAGTAAAAAAAATTAGTTTTTACAAAACAAATGGAGCGGAAAGATATTTTCTCTCCGCTCCTATTATTGATATGCTTTTGTATCTCTACTTTTTAATCAATACAAATTTTATCTCTTTTGCATTAACTATTTGCTCGTGAGTAAGTTTTCTACCACTTATCTTTTTACCGTCAACTTTTATACAACTTATTGTATTGGCATCGGGTGAGCACTTTTCGGTTGAGATAACCACTTTGTCGTTTTTGTAATATTTGGGATCTAAAGTGAGTGTTATCTTATCAAATGTTGGTGCTACTGCTGTGTATTCAGCCTTTGCAGGACAATCGGGATAAAATCCCATCATATTGAATACAGCCCATGCCGACATTGTTCCTGTATCATCGTTACCGGGAATTCCATCAGGAGTATTAGTGAAGTGCTCTGCAAGAAGTCGTTTAACCTCTTTGTCTGTTCTCCACTCTTCTCCTTTAAATGCAGCAAAGATATAGGGATATGCAATGTTAGGCTCGTTTGCTGGGTCGTAAAGTTTTTCATCAAACACCATTTGTAGTTTGTTTACAAATTTCTTTTTACCTCCCATTAGTTTGCTTAATCCTGCAATATCGTGAGGTACATAGAATGTATAATTCCATGCAGTACCTTCGTGGAACCCGGGTGATGGAGTAAAGTTTTCGCCTTGTTTAGGGTTAAAAGGAGATAGGAAGCTACCATCTTCGGTTATTGGACGCAATGTGCCAAACTCCTTACAATAATATTTTTTGTAACCCAATGAGCGGTTATAATAGAACTCTGCATCTTCTTTCTTACCCAAATCTTTTGCAAGTTGCGATAGAGCGTAGTCTGCTACATAGTACTCTAATGAACGAGAAACTGAGTTGTCGCCCGAGAGGTCAGCTGCAAAGATTCCGAATGGGATATATCCTCTCTCGTTGTATGGGTCGCAGTCGGGACGTATAGGATTATCTTTACCGGGAGTAGTGGCTGACTTTATCATAGCCTCATAAGCCGTTTCAATATCAAAATCCTTTAATCCGCGTAGCCATGTATCAACTATAACAGGAATAGCCGGGTCGCCCGACATAACGTAAGTTTCACGTCCGTATAACTCCCAACGTGGTAACCACCCGCTCTCTTTATACATATCAACCATACTGCGTACCATATCCAATTGACGTTCGGGATATAGCAACGATTGTAATTGATGTACATTGCGGAATGTATCCCACAAAGAGAATACAGTATAACGGTTTGTTGCAGTTTTAAGATTATCGCCACTCTCCATTGCAGGATACTCTCCATTTACATCTTGTAAGATGTTGGGGTGTATCAATGAGTGGTAGAGTGCAGTATAAAAGACTGTTTTTTGGTCTTCTGTTCCGCCCTCAACTGTTGCTGCCGATAGGTAGTTGTTCCATCTATTATAGGTATCGGTACGAACTTTATCAAAATTGAAACCTTGTTGTTCAGCTTCAAGATTTTCGCGAGCATTTTCGCAACTTACAAACGAAATTCCTATTTGAACCTCAATTTGTTCACCTTCTGTTGTGTTAAATATGTACCAATTACCAATATCATCACCCGACATCACGCGAGAGTATTTGGGATAAAGTTTATATTTTCCGTTGTCAACGTCCCACTCACCCTCAACACCTGTCTTGTTGCGTTGCATTTTCCAGAAACCATAACTTTCAGGAGCTTTGCTTATGCGCATCACAAAATATATGGGGAATACAGCTTGTGGAGTATAACAGAATGTACCCATAAGTTTGCTACCCTCAATCTCTGTTGCACTTACTCGGCGGACAGTTGCTCCCGATTCGTTAGTTAGTCCCTCTCCCAAATTCATAAGGATATTGCTTTGTCCTTTGGGGAAGGTAAAACGAGCGATACTTGTACGAGGAGTAGCTGATACCTCGCATTTTATACCATACTTAGTTAACTCATTTGAGTAGTATCCGGGTATAGCTTGTTCATTTTTATAGTTGCTACCATACTCTTTGTAATCAACAATAAGGTCGCCTGTTGTTGGCATTAACAACAACGAGCCCAATTCAGGACAGCCCACTCCACTCAAATTTACATGCGAAAAACCTGTAAAAAAAGAGTTGTGATATTCGTATGGAGTTGACCACCAACGAGCATCTTTATCAAATTTATTATATGCTGAACCCATTACATTGAAGGGGACAACTGACATAAATCCTCCGGGCGAAACTGCTCCGGGATTGGTTGTTCCAAAGTTTGTTGTTCCGATAAACGGATTTACATAGTCGGCTGCAGTTTTAGCCTCTACGGCTGCCGATGCTAAAAGCATCATGGCAGCACACAGATAACTATATATTTTCATACCTTTTATATATTATAGTATGTTTGTTTTTTTAACAAATTCTATTACCTCGCTTATTTTTCCGAAAGCCATACCTGTTACAGTATCAGCACAGCCGTAATAAACTGCAACTTGGTCTTTCTCTTTATCAAATAGAGCAGCACATGGGAATACTACGTTAGGCACATCGCCTTGAGTCTCGTAAGGAGCTGCAGGAGCCAAAATGTAGTCGCGTGTACGATACAACACTTTTGTTGGATCATCTTTGTCAAGTATTGCAGCTCCCATTGAGTAGCGGAATCCGTTACATGTTGTGATAACACCATGATAGAACATCAACCAACCTTCGTCTGTTAAGAAAGGTACTGAACCTGCACCAATTTTAGTACATTGCCATGCACTCTCGGGGAATGGAGTAACTTTCATTACACAACGGTGTTCACCCCAATATTTCATATCGGGAGAGAAGCTGATATATATATCTCCAAAAGGAGTGTGTCCGTTATCACTCGGACGGCTCAACATAGCATATTTACCATTGATTTTTTGTGGGAATAATACTCCATTACGGTTAAATGGCAAGAATGCGTTTTCGCATTGATAAAACTCTTTAAAGTCAAAAGTGTAACCAATACCAATTGTAGGTCCGTGGTAACCATTGCACCAAGTAATCCAATATCTGTCCTCAATCCAAGTAACGCGAGGGTCATATTTGTATTCTGACTCAATCATTTCAGTGTTACCTGCTTTGAATTTGATTGGTTCGTGGTTTATCTCCCAATTTATACCATCTTTACTGAATCCTGCAAATATGTTCATTTGAACAGCTTTGTTATCGCAACGGAATACTCCGGCAAATCCATCGCCGTAAGGAACTACTGCACTATTAAAAATACTATTTGATGAGGGGATATGATAGCGGTCAATTACCGGATTTTTTGAATATCTCCACATTACATCTTTACAACCTTCGGGACGATCTTCCCATGGCATTTCTACTTTTCCCATAATGATTTTATATTTATAAGTTAAAAATTTTATTCTATATAAACGATCTCTTATTTTAAGCCTCAACCTCTTTAGGCTCTTCTTTATCGGGGTGTGAGAATGGAACAAACCATGCTAATAGGAAAGCAGGAATTGAAACAATCAAAGCAATAAGGAAGAATGTTTCGTATCCAACTTGCTCATAAATCCAACCACTTACCATACCGGGTATCATAAAACCGAGGTTCATAATTCCCGATGCAAATGCATAGTGAGCCATTGTGTGTTTACCCGGAGCAACTTGTTGCATCATAAAGAGAGTTAATCCAACAAATCCAAATCCGTAGCAGAAATATTCAAGAACCAATCCGCTACCAATCAAATATATATTTTCGGGTTGAATAAGTGCAAATATGTAATATATAACAAATGGAATGTTAAAGATACATACAAGAGAGAATAGGACCTTTCTTAATCCAAATGCAGCAATATAATATCCACCTGCAATAGAACCAATTATAAATGCAACAGTTCCAAGAGTTCCGTATATTAAACCTATTGACTCGTTACTTAATGCCAATCCTCCATCAGCAACCGATGCTTTAAGGAATAGAGGAACCATCTTAACGGCAAAACCTTCGGTCAAACGGTAGCAAATTATGAATAGGATATATATCCAAACATATTTTTTTGTAAAGAAGGCTTTGAATACCTCAACAAATGACATAAGTGCGCCATAAGCAGAGGTAGGAGCGTCTTCTGCTTTTGAACCTTTAGGCAACATAAAGTAGTGGTATATTGCCAATCCGCATAATAGAGCGGCAATTAATCCCATAATAATCATCCATGCGTACATTGGAGCTGTTTCAGGATTATTCTTTTTGAACATTGTCATCAATACACCTGCAAGAGCAACCATACCGCCATTGGCAAGAACTTTTGCCAAGTTGTAGAATGCACCCTGCCAGCCAATGTAGCGGGCTTGTGTGTCTTTATCAAGAGCGGTAAGATAGATACCGTCAGTTGCAATATCGTGTGTTGCTCCACTGAAAGCAATAACTGCCATCATTGCAATAGTAAATGCAAAGAAATTTGGTATAGGCAACATAAAGGCAATAAAGCCAAAGCACAATCCCGATAGCATTTGTGTTGCAACCACAACACCTTTTTTTGTTCCCCATATCTCAAGTATAGGGCTCCATATAGGTTTCAGAGAGTATGGCAATATTATCAAAGATGTCCAGAAAGTAATTTCAGAAGCAGCAACTCCAAGGTCTGCAAACATAATTACCGATACAAGCGACAATGCCACAAATGGCATACCCATGGCAAAATATACCGAAGGAACCCATGTTATGGGGTTTTTTACTTTACAATCTTTCATTTTATTCTCTTTTGGGAATTAAAAAGGTGTAGAATAGTTTTGAAACTACTCCACACCTTAAATTATTTAATTTTAATTTCGTCAATAAACATATAAGCACCCTCTTTAGGAAGTTGGTGAGCAGTATATCTTATATATCTGCATCTCTCTTTACCTGTAAATCCGAAATCTTGAATTAACAAACCTTCGGTATCGCGAGGAACATCATTATCAATATGTTTTATCTTACGCCAATTTTCTGCATCGTCCGACATATATATATCAACATACTCAGGGAACCAAATCCAAGGTCCGGCTTGTTGCATAAAATTAACTTCAATAGCGTTAATGTCGGTAACTTCTCCCATATCAACAACCACATCAACATCTTTATTAAAGCCCTGCCAACTGCCGTCGCCGTATGAGGCACCACCATTATAACCATCAGTTAAGGTAGCGGCACCCTTTGCTACGTAGTGGCTACAATGAGGAATGTTATACGAAACCTTCTTGCCTATTCCTTTATGGTAGAGTGGAGTAAATGTTTGAACATCTGTAATTCTCTCATCTTCCTCAAAAATAGCAACTTTTATTATTGCCGAATCTTTAATTGAGATAGGCGATTTATAAAGAGTCGATTTGCTTGTAGGCTCGCTACCATCATTAGTATATCTTATATCAACAGGCATCTTGTCGCATCTGAACGATAATTCTATAACCTGTTTTGTAGTATCTACAACTTCTGTGGCTATAACGCTGTTTGATATTTGATGAGCATTTACACCTTTTTTCTCCAATATATCCAAGTGGCGGTTGGCTGCAGGTAAAAATCTATCCCAATCCTTTGCCTCAGCCATACACCAGCCCAATTCAGCAAGAGCAAGGAGACGAGGATATAACATATACTCAACATGCTCTTCGGTCGAAATATATTCGGTCCACAAGTTTGCTTGTACGCCAATTATGCGAGCTTTCTCATCAATAGTCAAAGAATCAGGTACAGGTTCATAACTATAAACTCTGCTTAAAGGCAAATATCCGCCAATAGCCTCAGGCTCGGTTGCCGGATTATCTTGATAAGCATCAAAATACAGCCAATTACCGGGGGTCATAATAGCATCGTGTCCCATTTGAGCAGCTTTGATACCACCAGCCTCACCACGCCATGCCATCACGGTTGCGTAAGGCGATAACCCTCCTTCAATAATTTCGTCCCAACCAATAAGTTTTTTACCTTTAGTACTTAAGAATGTTTCAATTTTTTGAATTAGGTAACTTTGAAGTTCATGTTCGTTTTTAAGTCCGTTTTTACGAATGGTATTTTGGCATTTAGGACATTTGCTCCAAGCCTTATGGTCAGCTTCGTCTCCTCCAATATGAATATATTCTGAGGGGAAGAGTTCGCATACCTCTGAAAGAATATCAGTTAAGAATTTATAAGTATCTTCATTGCCAATACAAACCTCTCCGCTTGTGTAGGGTTTGCCGGAGCAAGAGAGGTTTGGATATGCTGCAAGTACCTCATCGCTATGTCCCGGCATCTCAATTTCAGGAATTACGGTAATATTTAGTTTTTGAGCGTACTCAACTACCTCTCTGACATCATCTTGAGTATAGTATCCTCCTTTAGCTTTTGGGTCATTTTGGTCGCAATATAATCTTTCGCCAAACCAAAACTCTTTCCAATTATTGTAAGGTCTCCAAGCTGCATAAGTTGTAAGTTTAGGATATTTTTTAATCTCAATTCTCCAGCCTGCACCATCTGTCAAATGCCAATGTAGGCGGTTCATTTTGTAGAAAGATAACAAATCAAGTTGTTTCTTTATAAACTCAACGCTATAAAAATGGCGCGAAACATCTAAATGTAAACCACGATATGCAAATCGGGGAGTATCATTGATGATAACGCAGGGGATAGCACCATCATTAAGGTAATTCAATTGAGCCAAAGTTTGAACAGCATATATTGCACCAGCCATGTGGCGGGCATCAATATCAATAGCTCTTCTTGATACACATAAATCGTAACTCTCCTTTGCATTGTTTGAGTAGGGGAGCATATTAATCCTTATAGCCCCTGATGCATTCTCATTATCAGTAATTTCAGCAGTCGGATATACACCCTTAATCAATTCAAAAAGGTTCTCTTTGTCTGTATCATTCATATTATTGCTGAACCATACAACCGGAGAATCATAAGAGAAACGACCCGACTTTATAATAGACTTTGCAGGTTGCGGAATAAGTAACTCCACAACCTTCTCATTTCCGCTGTTGCAACTCCAAGTAAGAGCTGCAACAACAAAAAGAATAAGAATTTTTTTCATATCTGTTATTTAACTACAATTTCATCAACAAATAAGAAGAGAGGAAGATTTTTACCGTCGTGCCACTCTGGACCAACTTTTACACTCTCTGCTTTAATTTTAATATATTGAGCCTTAACGGGTTCAAATTTAGCTTCAAGCATCTGACGCTCTTGTTTATAACCTTCGTATCCTGTTGGAATTGCAAAAGTTTGGTCGCTTACTGTAGTGAAATTTTCGCCGTCAGTAGAAACCTCAACTTTATAACTTGCAGCAGGGAAAATCCAGTTTGCAAGGTCGCAAAGTTGACCAACTGATACCTCTGAAATTTCTTCAACTTTCCCAAGGTCAAGATTTGCAATAAGGTCTTTAGTCTCAAAGGCAATCCAACGACCTGTATTGAAAGCATGAGTACCTGTTAATCCGTCAACAAGAGTTCTTGCTCCGTCATATACATATTTAGCACAAATAGGCTCGTCCAAAGTAATTTTACTTGCTGTTGCTTTGTTAAAGTCAAAGGTACATTCATATATGCTCTTCTCTAATCCCTCTCTGTCAGAGAATGTTTTAAGAGTTGCTGTCTCATTCAACTTAATTACATCTTTGTAAACAAGGCTCTCTGTTGTTGGCTCTGTCCCATCTAAAGTGTAGTAAATAGGAGCATTTCCTTGAGTGCGAAGAGTTATATCAATGGTATTATCTTGCATATTTACATCGTACGACATAGCAACTTCCAAGATATGTTTTGCAAAGTTGTTTCCGTTTTGAACATATACTTGAACATTCTTGTCAAGGCGTTTTAAGAAACTTGCCCAATCTTTGTTCTCAACATTAGTCCATGCAACCTCACTCAAAGCATCTAAACGAGGAAGAAGCATATATTGAAGATAGTTGAAATCCTTAATATATTCAGTCCAGATATTAGCTTGAACACCAATTATACGAGAACCCTCTTCTTCTGTTAAAGTGGTATCAACAGGGTTGTAATTATATACCATTTCAACAGGGATATTTCCTCCAATAGCAAGAGGCTCACGCTCTGTATCCAATGTTTGGTAATAGTCAAAATATAGATGAGTGTTAGGCGTCATAATTACATTGTGTCCTTTGCGGGCAGCTTGTAAACCTCCTACAACACCACGCCATGACATTACTGTTGCACTTTGTGACAATTCTCCCTCTAAAATTTCGTCCCAACCAATCATCTTACGACCATTGTCGTTCAAGAATTTCTCAATACGTTTGTTAAAGTATGATTGTAGATAAACTTCAGCAGAATGGATTGAGTCTCCTACAATACCCTCAGCTTTAATTCTTGCTTGACAGCGTGGACATTTTGCCCATGCCTCTTTTGGGCACTCATCACCTCCAATGTGGATATACTCTGAAGGGAACAACTCCATTACCTCTGTTAGAATATCCTCAACAAACTCAAATGTGCTCTCTTTACCCATACACAAAACATCACGGCTTATACCCCAAGTTTTCATAACCTCGCATTGTTTGTTGAAACAACCAAGATGAGGATAAGATGCAACTGCTGCAACCATGTGACCTGGCATATCAACCTCGGGAATAATTGTTATTTGACGCTCAGCTGCATAGTTGATAATATCTTTTATCTCTTCGCGAGTGTAGAAACCTCCGTAGCGAATATTATCATATTCATTTGTATCGGGGCGTCCTATAATAGTTCCATTTCGGTATGCTCCAACCTCTGTCAAGCGAGGATAAATTTTGCTCTCCATACGCCAACCTTGGTCGTCAGTTATATGCCAATGTAAAGAATTCATTTTGTGCATAGCCATAAGGTCTATGAACTCTTTTACCTCCTCAACTGAGAACATGTGGCGAGCAACGTCCAAGTGGTTTCCACGATAAGCCATACGAGGAGCATCTTCAATTGTAACGCATTTTGCACTCCACTCAACACCCTCTGCAAGAGTTTTTCCATAAATTTGAGCAGGAAGTAGTTGCTTTAAAGTTTGAATTGCATAGAACATTCCATTAGACGCGCTTCCTTTTATTTCTACTTTGCTTTTTGATATATCAAGAGTATAAGCCTCTTTTGCCAATGTCTCGTCCAATGTGAAAGATATTGTGGCATCAGCAGCATCTTTCTCAGTAGTTACACTATATCCTGTAACATTTGCAAGCATCGAAGCAAAATTTTCAATAACCTTTTCTGTCGCTGAATCAATATTACCATAATAACCAATTACCACATTGTTAGGTAATTCAAATGTTCCGCATTTTGGTTCAAGTGAGTTAGGCATTGGAATAATGGTGTATTCCGACTTGCAAGGTTTGCACGAAACTGTTGCAAACAACACTACTGTAATACAGAGTGCAACTAATGTTGATAGCTTTTTCATAAGTTAAATGTGATTAGTTTATATTTATTTTTTGATTATTCCATTTTTAGCGCAAAAAAATAAATTGCTCAAATTTGGGGTAAAAATACAAAATAAAAAATTTATCTCCTAATAATAGATATTAAATTATGGCGAGGTAGTTTCAAAGACTAAGTGCAAAATTAAGATAAAAATTTAAAGAACTTATTTTTGGGTGTATCAAAATTAAGTTTCTGTCTAGGTCTTCTGTTAAGTTTATATTGAGTTTTTAAAATATATTCATCAGATAATTCATTAAAATCGGAGGATTTAGGTATGTATTGTCTGACCAATTTATTTATGTTTTCTATTGCTCCTTTTTGCCATGCTGCATATGAATCAGCAAAGAAAACCTGAGTCTTCAATTTTGCTGCAATTTTCTCATGTCTGCAAAACTCTGAACCATTATCTGTTGTAATGGTCTTTACGGCA
>JAGBHI010000043.1 GCA_017935575.1 Bacteroidales bacterium
CAAATATATTCCGTATCTTTGCTCCGAGGTTAATTGTTTATACATGAGCAATACAAAAGTAATTAATCTTAGGGAGACTTTGGTCTCCTTTTTTTGTATTGTCAATGATAACTACCTTTGCACTTTCTTCTTGAAATTACAAATCTTTTTTTTCAGAAATAAAATTTGTTTTTAAGATTTTTATCGTAACTTAGCGAACAAGAAACACGGAGTGGTATTTAATCTATTTAAATACTTAATCCTTTTAAAGAGAATCATATTGATAAATTTTTACTTTTATGTTATTTGAAAAAACAAGTATCGAGGGTGTGTATGTCATAACCCCTAATTTTATTGGTGATAGTAGAGGATACTTTGTTGAGAGATACAGAAAAGACCTGTTTGATAAAGAGATTGGCAATGTTGATTTTATTCAAGACAATCAATCTCTATCATCAAAAGGAGTTTTGAGAGGATTGCATTATCAGAAGGGTGAATTTTCTCAAGCAAAGTTGGTATGTGTTTTATCAGGTAAAGTTATTGATGTTGCTGTAGATTTAAGGAAGAATTCTCCTACTTTCGGCAAATATGTAATGGTTGAGCTCTCTGACGAGAACAACAAAATGCTATATATCCCCAGAGGTTTTGCTCATGGCTTCTTAGTATTATCAGAGAAAGCTACATTTTCGTATAAAGTTGATAATATTTACAATCCTTCGGAAGAAGCAACCATCTCTTACAATGACAAAGAGATTAATATTCAATGGCCAACTGACGGCATAGATATAAAACTCTCGGAAAAAGACAAAAAAGGAATTGATTTTAAAGATGCTCAATATTTCTAATTATTATAATATGAAAAAATTATTTATTCTTTCATTTATGTCGTTAGGCATAATTGTTTGTAACGCTCAAAGCTACAAAGAGGCAAAAGAGGCTTTTGATAGCGAAGATTATAAAAAGGCATTATCCATTGCAGAACAAGTTCCAAATTGCAACGATTCTAAAATTCTACTTGGAGACCTATATATTGATGGATTAGGAATGGCTCATGCCGATTTCTCTAAAGCATTAGGATTCTACACTGATGCAGCCAACAACAATAGCGCTGAGGCTCAATTTATTTTAGGTAATTTATATTATAATGGAAGAGGCGTACAACAGAGTTTTAATACAGCCATTGAGTGGTACAATAAAGCTGCCTTGAATGGACATATAGAGTCTCAAACAAAACTCGGAGAGATGTATTATAGAGGCAAAGGTATTCCTCGCGACTACGTTAAAGCTGCTGAATGGTTTACAATGGCTGCAGAAAACAACGACGCCAAAGCAATGTTCTTTTTAGGAGGAATGTATAACAGCAACGACAAAGGTGTAAAGATAAACACTTTAAAAATGGCTGAGTTATGGAAAAAATCGGCTGCATTGGGTTACCCCGATGCCGAGTTTTATCTTGGACAAATATATTTAATAGGTCGTGGAGGTATTCAAAAAAATGCTGATTCTGCAATGATTTGGATAGACAAAGCTGCTCAAGACGGCTCAATTGATGCTCTATTCTATATGGGAGAAAGAGCCCTTGCCTCAGGCGACAAAGAGAAAGCTATTGAATACTACCAAAAAGCGGCAGATAAAGGATTGCAAAAAGCACAATTAAAACTTGACGCTATTAATAACGGACAATAGCAACAAACTTTTAAATAAGCATATAAATAAAATAGCAGGAGTGTTTTTTGAAACACCCCTGCTATTTTTATTCTATATTTTTTACTCACCTATTTCGGTTGACGTCGGATACACCTTATATGTTTTATCCTCTAAACTTTTGATATATTTATTAAATTCAGAGAGAGTCTCAAACGTTTCTGTTTTATCTAACCGATGCGGTAAATTATCACCATCAGATATTCCCATTACAATATGAATTACTGCAGGGAAGTCTGTTTCCTCAAATACAACATCTTCCGGCTGAATTACTGTTGCTTTCATTCGAGGGATAAAACCCCATGGAAGATGAGAGAATATCATATCCCATCGCTCAAAGCCAGAATAGTCATAGATGCGTTCTATTGCCATTTGATCAACATATGTTATGTCAACATGCAACCCCTTGAGAGAATTTTCTTCTTCTACCATATTAAAGGCATATGCCACATCTTTCCAATTATACATGGCAGATGTATCTTCGGGATCTCCACAAGAAGGTGTAGCTAATATAACTACTATAAAACTTATAAATAGTATTATCTTTTTCATAACCTTTTATTTAGAACATATATGCCGCAGATATTTGCCAACGTTTTGTTTTTGAAGAGAACTCCGCTCCTGTCTCTCCTATAACATATTTATATGTATGATCTACCGGAATAATATAATTAAATCCTATATTCAAATGATTAAAGAACACCAGTCCTGCTCCAACACTAATACCTATTGATACTGATTTCGTTTCATTTTTAAGTAACGATGACGATATGCCTTGAGCCTCCATTGACTCTTTAAGATAGTTTTCAATATCTCCTCCTCTATTCAAATTAAATGCAAAATCCGGTCCTGCCGCCATATAAAATCCTATTATTTTAGCTGCAGATATTGACCATTTTACATTTACGGGCACCTCAATTATTCGACGAATATCCGACACGCTTCCCGCCTCGTTCTCATACTTTATTTTATCCTGAGCATACATCACGGCCGCATCTACATTAAATCCTATAGGTAGATTAATATTTACCATTGGTCCAAAAAAGAAGCCGGCTCTATTATCTGAGCTAAATGTATTTTTAAAATTAGTATCCAAAGTCAAATTTGTTAGAGTTACTCCTCCTTTTACTCCGTATTGTAAAATTTTTGCACTCATGTCTGATACAGACATCGCCACCAATAATGTCATTAATAATACAAACTTTCTCATACTTAAAAATTTATCTATTGTCAATAAAATATTTTTATCCTTTATATATACCATATAGATTTTCAATTACAAAAATAATACATATTGGCATATATACAACAAAAGGTCGCTACGAATAGCAACCTTTTTATTGTAGCGGGAACGAGAATTGAACTCGTGACCTCCGGGTTATGAATCCGACGCTCTAACCAACTGAGCTATCCCGCCATCCTTTTTGCGGTTGCAAAGGTAGATATTATTTTTTGTTTATGCAAATATGAGACTACTTTTTCTCCAAAAAAAATAGCTATTCTCTTATATTCATAGATATACGAACAAGAGAAAATAGCTATTAATTAATATTCTATATTAAAATTTAGAACGAAAGTCCCAATCTAAATCCTAAATTATTCAACCCATTCACATCATATACCATTACCGATGATTTATTTGTAGCATATGCATAATATATAGCCATGTGTAATCCTACGGTATGAGAAGATGTAAAATATATAGTTGTGCCAAACTCGGGACAAAGATAAAATCCCCATGCCTCATCGGTTGATACAAATGAGTTATAATATGTTGATATTTTAGAATATTCAGCTCCCAATTTTAAAGAAAAATATGGAGTTGCTATTGCTTCCGGGATAAAGCGATATCTTGCCGACACACCAAAAGGAAGTTGAAACATAGAGTGTTGCTGATCTGTTGTTAGCGCTGATGTCTCAGATAAAGCCAAAGTTTGCTTCTCAATATATTCATTATTTGTACTATAGGTCAAGAACGCTCCAACTCCTACATTGTCTGTTATATAATAACCTCCATCAAATGCCATACCCCAACCTGCTGCCTTATCGGCAAATTTGGTATTTACCGGTATATTAAATTGCCAATCTACGTCTAAATAACCATTATCTGTTATTTGAGCTTTTGCTACGTCTGGCATAGTAAACATGGCACAAATAGCAAGTGCTAAAACTGCTTTTATTTTATATATGGTTTTCATAGTCATAATATTTATTTTTTAATATATGGAGATTGTTTAAAAGCCTGATTTATACCTTTTATGGCATTTTGAACATCATATCGTGTTGAACCACTCATTGTTCCGCCTACACAAAGACTCCAAATTTGCTTAAGTTTCTCATTAGTTCTATCAATCCAAATCATTTCGCCCAACAGCGAGCCTATATCATAGCTATATGTTACTGCATAAGAAGGATATACCGGACCCCATGTAGGCCAATAATAATCTCCCCACCACCAATCATACCAATAGTACGGCGAGTAATAATTTGTAAAATAATAAGTATTCTCTACATAGCTTAATTGAATACCTAAATCAGCATTAGCCTTTTCAGCTTCGTCTAACTGTATATACCCCCTATCCTTCATATTATTTGCATAGGCAGAAATAATCTTTTGAGCATTTTCATCTTCCCAATCTCCAACTTTACTTGACAATACTTTTATTGTATTGGAAATATAAAATGTTGAAAATGAAGAGAAATCCACCGACTTATCATAATCGGTATAGGTTACAAACTCAGAAGTGAGTTCGTCAAAATCAGGATCCTTCTGACACGATACGGTTGCCAAAGCAATCACCGCTACCATCATTAATAAGGTTGTTAATCTTTTCATATTGCTTTATGTTTTTAAATCACACTTGTAAAAACGTTTATTACTATATATTTGTTTACGGTTCAAAAATAATTAAATTTTCATATCTTATATCCTAAGGCTTCTAAAAATTCATTTCAAAATTGTTAATTTCTCTTTTTGTATGTACCTTTGCCTTATAAAAAGGAATAAGTATGAAGAGGAGATTATTTTCAGTTTTAGCACTATTTTTATTTTGTTCAGTATGCTATGCTCAAGCTAAAATTGAGCAGGAACTAATGTCTGTTTTAAACAGAAGAAGTAGCGAGTTGATAAATATCAATATAGTTTTTAAATCTCAAATCAACCCTCAAGATTTAAAGATAAAGACTTTGAATATTGTTGATAGAGATGTTAAGAAAGAGATTATAATCAACGAGCTTAAAGAGCATTCAAAAACAACCCAAGCCAATGTTCTTGAACTTCTTAAAACTGAAGAGGCAAAGAATAGCGTTGCAAACATAAGTTGTCATTGGATTACAAACTCAATATGTTGCGACGCATCGAGAGAGGTCATCTATAAACTATCTGAAATTGAAGATATCAATATCATAGGAACAAATCCTGAAGTATTGCTACTAACAAGTGATAATAGTTTATCTATAATGGGAAGCTCTATAGAATCAGGTAATGCAACTCCTCATATTTTACAGATTAATGCCGATGATGTTTGGAAATTAGGATACACAGGTAAAAATGTTGTTGTTGCAGTACTTGATTCGGGAACAAATTTTGACCATTACGATTTAAAAGACCATTTATGGGTTGGTTATGCAGATACTGATGGCGATGGTAATGCCGATGATATTATATATGGCTGGAACTTTGCCACCAAAGATACTGCAGGAAATAGCAACATCAGAGATGATTTTGGACACGGAACCCATTGCGCCGGTATTGTATGTGGAGACGGTTCTTCAGGTAATACGACAGGTGTTGCACCAGACGCTTCATTAATGACTTTAAAGATTGTAAACAGAAGTGGAGGTGGTACTCCTGAACAAATGATTAGAGGCGTTGAGTTTGCAATTGAGAATGGAGCTGATATTTTAAGCATGTCCTTAGGTTTTAAAAACAGCCAAATTGGAGATGCTTCAAAAGCAGCCATTCGTAAAACTTTTGAAAATGCTCTTGAAGCCGGAGTTATCGTTTGCGCCGCAGCTGGTAACGACGGTAATAGTTATGGAGCTCCCAACAATGTGGATATTCCGGCAAGTTGTCCCCCTCCATATATACACCAAGACCAAGCTGAAAATAGCGGAGGCTTATCAAGTGTTGTATGCGTTGGTGCTGTTGACAGCGATGATAATTATGCGACTTTCTCTTCTCAAGGACCTTCAACATGGCAAGGTTCCGAATGGAACGACTACCTATTTGACGATGAGAACATAGGGCTTATTCGTCCCGATATAGTTGCCCCTGGTAATATGATTTACTCGCTTAAACATGACACTAACAATAAATACAAGTTCAATTCGGGAACATCTCAAGCAACTCCGTGTGTCGCAGGCGTTATGGCTCTTATGTTAGAAAAAAATCCAACTTTAACCCCAGCCGAAATTTGTGAAATTATTGAAACAACCGCTATAAAACTATCGGATAAAAAGAATAATCTTACAGGTTCGGGACGTATTGATGCCTTAAATGCAATAAATGAAGTTGAGTCAAAAGCAGAAAAACCATTTGTTAGGTTAACAAGTTTTTCTCCAATAAAAACTTCACAAATCAACACTGTAAACATCTCTCTAATAATGAGCAATAATGGGAAAAACAGTTGCTCTGATGAAACATTTGTTACATTATCCACTAACGATAAATTCGTATCTATTGCCAACAATTCTCAAACCTTAGGCGAAATTAAAAGTGGAGAGTACAAGGAGATTTATTTCCCTATAAATATCAATAGCGATACTCCAAACGGTCATACCGTATATTTCAGACTTACTACAACTGATGGAGAAAATGTTTGGAATGACAATTTTGAAATTGAGATTGATGCTTCTGCAATAATTCTTTTTAATTCAAAATCAGTAGAGACTATCAATGCAGGAGAAGATGTATCGTTTAATGTAGAGATGATAAACAGCGGTACTGCCGCAACCACAAATAACTCTTCTGTTTCGTTGTCTTCGTCATCGCCATACGTAACCATTATTAATGGCAACCAAGAATTAGGAGCTATGAATGTAGGAGATAAAGAGAGTGTGAATTTTAGTATTAACATTGATAAATCAATACCCAATAATAGTGTTGTAAATTTTGATTTATATGCTACTCCCAACAATTTCAATGAAATAAAAGATATTATTTATGAATTTGAGATTGGCAAGAACAATTATGGATATTATGATGATGGACTTGACGGGTGGACTACGTTTGATGCAAGTGATGACGGACGAGACCACCCTTGGTGGCTATCATCTAACTACGTTACTCACAAAGTTGAAAATATAGGCTCTTCTTTATCAGGTAAAAGTTGCATGGTAAGCGAAGCATATTGCGTGGCAGCTATGATTGAATATACCACTCCTATTGACAACTATTTGGTTTCTCCCAAAATACGTGTAACAAACAATAGCAAATTCAAATTCTGGATTAGAACAGATAACATCTTTTATTCTGGTCAACATTTTGGAGTAGCTATCTCAGAAGAGAGCAACAACTCTGCTGAAGACTTCATAACTATTAAAGATTGGACTATCACTCAAGAGAGTGGCACAGAATGGACTGAATACGCTGTTGACTTAAGTGAATATGAAGGCAAGGATATATATGTTGCTATTCGCAACTTCTTTACAGAACAAGAATGGATTAACTTAAGCAACGGATATGACCTACATCTTTTACTTGTTGATGATGTATTGTTTGAGAATGTGATAGATGTTTCGGACAACCTTAAATATAACAACTATAGCTACTTCTCTGTTAAGGTAAAATCAGACCCAATTACTGCACCTACAAATGTTATTGCTACAGCAATTGACGAGAAAAGCATTAACATTTCGTGGGACGCTGTAACTAATGCTCAAAATTATAATATATATCGCAACGGATCTGAACTAATCGCAACTGTTAATGCGACCACTCAATATACCGATACTAATCTTAAACCTAACAAAGAGTATTCTTATAAGATTACAGCTGTTCAAAATGAGACAGAATCGGATTTCTCAGAGAGTGCATACGCCACAACACATAAAGCAGACTACAATATTGCCATAAAATCGGTTTTGTATAACGAAGCTATGACAATTGGCGAGAATGAGATAGAGATTACCTTTATTAATGATGGCAAATATGACCAACAGGCAAGAAGTACCATAACTCTTTCAAGCGATGATGAATATTTAACACTCATAACCAACAACGTCAATCTTAATGCTTTAGATGTTAACGAAGAGGCTACTAAAGTATTTACTATATCGTTGAACGATATACCTCCTTTGGGTTATGAGATTAATGTTAATGCCAATATTACTCAAAAATTTGATCCTTTCCTTTCATGGGATTGTCCCTTCTCTCTTATTCCTAACACCACTATTGGTATTGAAGAGAGTGAAAATGATAAAGAGAGTTTGTTTGCTCTCGTTAATGGAGAGATATTGATTATTAACGGTATAGATGGCAAAGCTATTATTTCGGTTTATAATATTTCAGGTGCTTGTATTCATAACTCTACATGCTACGATAGTTCAACCTCAATAAACATTGGCAAATACAATAAGGGTATATATATTGTAAGAGTTAAGGATAATAATGGTATAAAAGCACAAAAATTATATCTAAAATAATGTGAAACGCATAAAATAGTTGCACAATACTTTTTTTTGCATATATTTGCAAAAAAATCAAAATAGGATAGGATAATTTACAAACACAATTTTAATATGAAAAAATATCTTTTATTAGTCTTTATATCAGTTGCCACTATTTGTGTAAGAACAAATGCGAACACTATATCAGAGAACATTAATGCCAAATATGGATTCTCGCAATATGACAATTACGGAAATGGATATTATAAGGTTTGGAACAATCTCAAATGGGGTTTATGTTCGGCTGACGGTAAAGAGATAATTGCACCTACTTATGATGCTATTTGGAATTTTAATAATGGATATGCAATAATCAATATCGGTGCAAAATGGGTTAAGACTCATACTCCGAAAGGGGTTACTGAGATTGAAAAAGAAAAGAAATTTAAACAAATTTGGGATTACGATGTAAACTCTAATACCATATATGTGTATGAACCTCAGATGAAGCAAATATACAAACTTCAAGGAGGTAAATTAGGTCTTATAGATGCATCAGGCAACGTTATGGTTGAGCCTATTTATGACGATATAAAGATAATGCCCGAATACAATATTGCAAAAGTAAAGTCAAACGGCAAATATGGATATATTGACTTAAAAGGAAATAAACTTACCGAAATAAAATATGATGACGCACAAGAATTTTACGATGGAATGGCTATCGTAAATATCGGAGGGAAACCCAACAAAAGAGGAAGAATTACAGGCGGTAAATTTGGATATATTAATACTCTCGGCATTGAGGTTATTAAGATAAAATATCTTGAAGCAAACCAATTTGCAAATGGTTACGCAAGTGTAATGGAGGAGACTTCATGGTTTATCATAGACAAAAACGGCAAAAAAGTAACAGACAAAACTTTTGAACAGATAGGAGTCTTCGCTGACGGAATTGCTCCATACTGCGAGAATGGTCATTATGGATATATCTCATCAAACGGAGAAAAAGTTATTGATGTTCGTTACGATTACGCCATGCCTCATATTGATGGTATTGCAAGAGTTAAGCACGGTTGGAGTTGGGGATATATTGATTGCAAAGGAAATAACATAACATATTTTGATTTTCAAGAAGCCGGTGATTTTATTGATGGTAAAGCAAAGGTAAAGAAGAATAGCAAATGGGGATTTATCGATAAAACCGGTAAAGAGATTGTTCCTATTAAATACTCTATAATATCTGAGTTTGACGAGAACGGTATTGCGAAAGTTAAAGCAGGCTTGTTATGGGGATTAATAAACCGCAACGGCAAAGAAATTGTAGCTCCCAAATATCAATCAATAGAGCCATTCAAAAACGGATATGCAAAAGTCTCTAACAATGATTTATATGGCTATATAAACATAGAGGGCAAAGAGATTATTCCTTGTCAATATGTTGATATAGAGTATATAGGAAACGATTTGGCAAAAGTTAATGTTGATGGCATGTGGGGTTATGTAAATACTAAAGGAGAAGAGATAATATCTCCTATGTATAAGGCTGTAGGCATTCCCGATTCAGAGATGAGGACTCCCGTTAAACTTTATGAAAAATGGGGATATGTTGATAGCCTTGGAATGGATATTATCCCTGCCCGATATGATACTGTTGGAACATTTATTGAAGGATTGGCTCTTGCTAAATCAACCGGTAAGTGGGGCTTCATTGATGTAACCGGCGAATCAAAAACAGGTTTTAAATATAGCGAAGTTAGCGATTTTTGCGATGGACTCGCTAAAGTAAAATCTGCAGGGAGATACGGATATATCGACACAACCGGAACCGTTATTATTCCTATAGAATATCAAAATATATATGGATTTAAAGACAAACTTACCGAAATAAACATTGTTGAATCATACAACGGCGATGAGGCTGTTACTGTTGATATTTTTGAAATACTCACTTTTGGAGATGGAAATCTAATATTTAAAAAAGACGGTAAGTGGGGTGCAATGGATATAAACCAAAATATTATTGTTGATAATAAATACAACAGTATTAACGAAGTTAAGAAAGTTTTATACGGAACTAACTAATGAAAAAAAGCGTAGTAATTGTAGCAGGGGGGAAAGGTTTAAGATTTGGGGGAGATATGCCCAAACAATTCAGGCTAATGAATAACATTCCTGTTTTAATGCATACAATTGACGCATTCTATAACTGCGATAATGAATTTAAGATTGTTCTTGTAATACCAAAAGAGCACAAAAATTATTGGCAAGAGCTATGCCTTAAATATAATTACAAAACTCCTCATACCATTACAATAGGCGGAGATACCAGATGGCAGTCGGTAAAGAATGGATTGGAACTTATTGAAGAGGATAGTATTGTTGGCATACATGATGGAGTAAGACCTTTGATTTCATCAAATCTCATTACAAAAACATACGAGAAAGCTCAAAGTTTAAATGCAGTAATACCGGCTGTTAATGTTACTGACTCATTAAGAATAATCTCTCCTGATGGTAAAAATATTGCAGTTAAACGCGATTTATACAGAGCTGTTCAAACTCCACAGGTATTCAAAGCTAAATTAATTAAAGAGGCATATAATATACCGTACAAAGAGGAATTTACCGACGACGCCTCTGTTGCTGAAAATTATGGTGTTGAAATAAATATTATTGAGGGAGAAGACAGCAATATAAAAATTACCTCCTCTAAAGACCTTGCCATTGCCGAAATTCTTAAAAAAGGTGGCTGAATTTTCAAATATTGATATTAAATTTCTTGCCGGAGTAGGACCCAAAAGAGCCGAAATATTAAAAAAAGAGGCAGGTATTGCAACATACGAAGATTTGTTGCACTATTATCCATATAAATATATTGATAGAAGTAAGACCTATAAGATATCTGAAATTGACGGTAATTTCCCATATATTCAAATTGAGGGGGAGATAATAAAGTTTGAAGAAGTAGGAACAGGTAGGGCAAAAAGGTTATGTGCAATATTTACAGATGGAACAGGTATTGTTGAACTTGTATGGTTTCAAGGTGCAAAATATATAGCAGACAGATACTCTTTAAGAACCAGATATACAGTCTTTGGGAAACCAGCTTTATATGGTAATAAAGTAACCATTGCACACCCCGAAATTGATAAGCCGGAATCAATAAACGACAAGCAATGTTCTCTTCAAGGATATTATGGTACCACAGAAACAATGAAGAGAAAATTCTTAAACTCCAAAGCCATATCAAGAATTATTGATAATCTATTCAAGAGTTTAAGAGCCCCTATATACGAAACTTTATCGGTTGATGTTGTTCAGAAATGCAATCTCATTAATATTAATGATGCATTACGCAACATACATTTTCCTAAATCAAATGAAGATTTAAAGAGAGCCTCGTTCCGTCTTAAATTTGAAGAGCTGTTCTATATACAATTAAACATCTTAAGATATATGAAACTAAGGGAAAGAAGCCTTAACGGCTTTAAATTCCCTTGTGTCGGAAATCTTGTAAACACATTTTATAAAGAGTCTCTTCCGTTTGAACTTACCGGTGCTCAGAAAAGAGTAATAAAAGAGATTAGAGCCGATATGGGTAGTGGCAAACAAATGAACAGACTCTTACAAGGCGATGTGGGTAGCGGTAAAACGCTCGTAGCCGTTATGAGCATGCTAATAGCTGCCGATAATGGATATCAAGCCTGCATTATGGCACCTACTGAAATTCTTGCGACACAACACTACGAAAACATAAAACGATTACTTTCAAACATTGATGTAAGAATTGCTCTTCTTACGGGCTCTACCAAAAAGAGCGAAAGAGACAGAATTGATGAAGAGTTGCGCAATGGAACTCTTAACTTCATTGTAGGAACTCATGCACTTATTGAAGAGAGTGTAGTTTTTAAAAATCTTGGTTTTGTGGTTATTGACGAGCAACATCGTTTTGGAGTTGAGCAAAGATCAAAACTATGGAAGAAAAACAGTCAACCACCGCACATATTGGTTATGACTGCGACACCTATCCCTCGCACATTAGCCATGACACTATATGGCGATTTAGATGTTTCAATAATAGACGAACTACCACCTGGACGAAAGCCTATATCAACCATACTCCGTTTTGACACAGGAGCAGCTAAAGTTTATGAAGGTATTCGTAAACAACTGCAAGCGGGACGACAAGCATATATAGTATATCCTCTTATCAAAGAGAGTGAGAAAAGCGATCTGAAAAATCTTGAAGAGGGATACGAACTGCTCAAAAAGATATTCAAAGAGTACAATGTGTGCATGATTCACGGAAAAATGAAGAGTGCAGAAAAAGATGCCGAAATGCAAAAATTTGCATCAGGAGAGGCTGCAATAATGGTTGCTACTACTGTTATTGAAGTAGGAGTTGATGTCCCAAACGCATCGGTAATGGTTATTGAAAATGCCGAGAGATTTGGTCTCGCACAATTGCACCAATTAAGAGGAAGAGTTGGTCGTGGAGCAGAACAATCTTATTGTATTCTTAAGGCCTCACACAAACTTAGTAGCGATTCTCGCAAAAGGCTTGATATAATGTGTAAGACCAATGACGGTTTTGAAATTGCAGAAGCTGATTTAAAATTACGAGGTCCCGGCGATATGGAGGGTACACAACAGAGCGGAATGGCATTTAATCTAAGAATTGCCAATATTACTCGCGATTCTCAAATATTACAACTTGCAAGAGATACAGCAAATGATATCTTAGACGAAGATCCCGACCTATCAATGCCAACTCATCTAATTCTTAAAATAAAACTTGACAAACTATTTAAAAGAATAGTAAATTTTGGATTAGTAGGATAAAAAAGGAGGGTAATAGATTAAGCTATCACCCTCCCCTATTACTTACAGGAAATTATCCAAATACGAAGAATCCTTCAATAAACTTATTGCTGAAATATAGAGTAGATTTCTCTTCACGACAATAAATTTTTCCTTCGCGTGCCAACCAACCTATGGCAGCATACAAATCGGCAGTTTTAAGACCTGTTTTCTCTTTTAGCTGAGTTACATTCATCTCAGTATTAGCCTCTAATACATGCCAAAGTTTTCCTGCATTCTCACCAATTGAAAATGTTAATGCTTTCATCTCTTTATTAAATTTAAAGTTTTACGGTACAAAGATAACTCTTTTTTGAGCGCTTGTCAAACTTTTAACAATATTTCACTTTTTAGAGATAGCTGTTCTTAAAATATTTGCCAAATCCTCCTTTTCTCTATATCCAATCCACACCTCTACGGGTTTAGCATCTTTAAACAATATAAGAGTAGGCAAAGAGCGAATATTATACATTGCAGCTATATCTTTTGCCTTATCAACATCAAGTTTTGTAAACTTTATTTTTCCGTCAAAATCATTTGACAACTCTTCTAACACAGGGCCCAATTTGCGGCAAGGAGGACACCATGTAGCCCAAAAATCAACTAAAACATATCCACTGCTAATCTCTGTTTTAAAATTTTCTGATGTGAGATGCTTGACTTCAGCTTGTACTGAACTTGAAGCCATAAACATAATAGCAGTTACAAACAACGATAAAAATAATACCTTTTTCATACTTTATAGTTTTAAAATTATAATCTATTTAGCTCATATTTTGTTTTATAAGATATGAGTTTTTGTCATTCTTTAAAAAATTTACTAAGTTCGCAATACCAAAAGTTATGTTTATGACAGAATTCTTCTTTATAAACAACCCCGGCGAATGGTTTTTTAGTGTTGCGTATATTCTAATTTTTATACTCAACATCATTTTTGTCATCGTTATAATATCCGAAAATAGGAACCCCGTAAGGAGCATAGCTTGGATTACAGTATTAACAATGGTTCCAATTGTCGGATTTATATTTTACCTCTTCTTTGGAAGAGAACAACGTTCTCAAAAGATGATTTCAAGAAAAGGTAAACGAAAACTGCAACGCTTAGTAACAAATAATATTTCAATAAATGAGAAAGAGATATCTTCCCTATCTCCTTCAATAATACAACAACTTGTACTTGGTAATAGACTTACAGGGGCCATGGTTACTCTTAACAATGGCATTACTGTTTATACCAGCGGTAAAGATAAGTTTAATGATTTATTTAATGATATAAAAAATGCTAAAAGTTTCATTCATCTTCAATATTATATCATTGAAGATGACACAATAGGGCGAGAACTTAAAAAACTTTTAATTGAAAAAGCGGATCAAGGTATTGAAATAAGGGTACTTTACGACGATGTTGGTTGTTGGAGTTGGAGTGAAAAAAAGTTTTTTAAAGAGATGACTGATGCAGGAATTGAGGCAAAACCTTTCTTTAAAGTTACATTCCCGCAATTAGCCAACAAACTTAATTACCGAAACCATAGAAAAATTGCCATTATTGACGGAATAACCGGCTATATTGGCGGAATGAATATCGCTGACAGATATATTGATGGCGGTAAATTCGGAAAATGGAGAGACACTCATATAAGAATTAAAGGTGAGGCTGTAAACGAATTACAATCAATATTTTTAGTTGATTGGAACTTTACGACCAAAGAGCTATTATCAAAACAGAGTTATTTCCCCAAAATTGACAAGCAAGAGGGAGGTGCAACGATACAACTACTTACAAGTGGTCCGTTAGATGAGCATAAAGCAATTGCATTGACATTCCTTAAGATGATATCTGCAGCAAAAAAAAGGATATATCTACAAACTCCCTATTTTTTACCAAATAGCGAGATGAGCAAAGCCTTAAAGATAGCTGCTTTATCAGGAGTTGACGTAAGAGTTATGATACCTGAACGTTCCGATTCAAAACTTTTACAATATGCCACAAATTCATATATTACCGAGATGCTAAAAGCTGGTATAAAAATTTATATGTACAAAGGTGGATTTTTGCACTCAAAAAGTTTATTAATAGACAATGAAATAACAAGTATTGGCTCAACCAATTTTGATCTTAGAAGTTTTGAGCAGAATTTTGAAATAAATGCCTTTATTTTTGACAAAGATTTTAATGAGGAGAATGCCAATATTTTTATGCAGGATATAAAATCGTCTATAAAAATAACACTTAAGAGTTGGAGTAAAAGAAGTTTTTTAAGTAAGATTCACGAATCGCTCTCAAGACTTTTCAGTCCTGTTTTATAATTAGAGGAGAAGACACATAACCCGCTATGATAGTTTTTAACGAGCTAACAACCTGCTTAAAATAAAATCAAAAATCTATCCGGTCTAATTTATAGGAAATACCTAAACATCTATTTTTCTCCTTCGTTAATAAAACATGTTGGAGTATTTACAAGGTATAGTTTATCTGTTGCTCTTGTAAATGCTGTATATAACCACCTATAAAAGTCAATATTTACCGACTCCTCTGATATATTTCCCATATCAATAAAAACATTACTCCACTGACCACCTTGAGCCTTATGACAAGTTACTGCATAAGCATACTTTACCTGCAATGCATTAAACCATTTATCGCTCTTTACTCGCTTAACTCGCTCACGTTTTGTTCTGACATCAGAATAATCCTCCATTACCTTAGTAAAGAATGTATTGTTTAACTCAGGAGTTAACGAAGGGTATTCAAGGTGCAAAGTATCAAGCATTATCTTTGCATCAATATCTACATCGTAATCAATAAAATGTAGCGTTACATCTGCAAATCGGAAACCATACATTTCGTTATATGCTTTAACTCGGACTACTCGAGCTACATCTCCATTGGCAATAAAATCTATCTCTTCAACTTTCTCTCCCCAAAAATAGTTATTTTTAGCCACCATTAAGAGATCTCCTGTTTCCAACTCCTCCTCTCTATAAAGGATACGAGCCCTTACTCCATCATTAAATATATTTGCTCTCTTATTTGAGCGCGTTATTATTATTGTCTGGTCTTTACCATTGTGCGAATATGACGACTCCAACTCTTCAATAAGTTCTGCTCCTGTTATGCTTACAATATCTTTAAAACCTTTTAGGCAAATTTTAGGCGTTACCAAAATATTGTTTTGCATCTCTTTTCTTAAAAGTGTAGCATTGTGCAATATCCCCGATGTTAAACTTTGGCGAATAACCTCAGTAAGGGTACATTCTGAAACATTTAGTCCATACTCTTGCAAGGCAACACTATCAAGAGCCGGAGTACTATATTGCCCGACAGGAGGAAGCTGTGCCGTATCTCCTATTAAAACCAATTTACAACCGCGTGATGAATATACATATTCAATAAGATCGCTCAAAAGATGTCCCATACTATCGGGAGAATCGGAAATCATTGAAGCCTCATCTACGATAAATAGAGTGTTTTTATGACGATTGTCAGTAAGAGTAAATCCTGTCATATCGGGAGAGAAACTCTTTTGGCGGTATATTTTTTTATGTATGGTATATGCCTGTGTATCGGAATAAAGACCAAACACCTTTGCTGCCCGCCCCGTTGGAGCTAACAAAACACTCTTCATCGCAAATTGAGACAAAGTTTTCACCAAAGCTCCTACAAGCGAACTTTTTCCGGTTCCTGCATAACCTCTTAATAAAAAAACTTCGCGTCCAACCGCATTGAATACGAAGGTTACAAGTTTTGCCATAACCAATGCCTGCTCTTGCGTTGGAGTATAAGATAAATTCTGAGAAAGTTTTTTTATAAAGTCATCTTTGAGCATCTGCAACTATCTTAATTTATTGCGAAGATAGTTATTTTAGAGTAAATATTGGCATATTATAAAACTCTTCATTAACTTTATAGCATTAAAACTTATAAAACATTATGCGTATAATTAGCGGAAAATACGGGAAGAGAAGATTTGATGTTCCATCAAATATTAAAGCAAGACCCACCACAGATTTTGCAAGAGAAAATATATTTAACGTACTCTCAAATATCGTTGATTTTGAGGGATTAAAAGCATTAGACCTATTTGCCGGCACAGGAGCTGTAAGTTTTGAATTTGCATCAAGAGGGTGTAGCAGAGTGGTTTCAGTTGAAAATTATCCCGTACAATTTCGCTTTATAAAGAAAGTAGCCGAAACATTAGATGCAAAAGAGATTGATGTTATAAGAGGCGATGTATTCAAATTTATCCCCTCTTGTAGCGAAAAATTTGATCTGATATTTGCGGATCCACCGTACGATTTAAAGAACTTTGAGACCATTCCATCGTTAATTCTCAACAACAATCTCCTAAACGAAGGGGGTATATTTATAATGGAACACCCAAGAAACTTCAATTTTTCGGAACTACCCTACTTCTCAGAACATAGAGTATATGGAAGTGTAAATTTTTCGATATTCGTAAAAGAGTAGTTACGGTTTTACAATTGATGTATATATATTGGTTGCATTGGCATATTCTTTGAGCAAAGCAACTGTGTAATCAACTGCCTCTTGCAACCCTTCAACGCCTGAATATCCGTTGATTATTACAAATATATTTTTGGTATCATCAGATATTGATGTTCTTACCTCATCGCTTGTAGGAGTTCCTATTCCGCCGATTTCATCGCGATAAACAGGCAAACCTTCAATATTTAACAACCCGCGTCCGATACCCTCAAATTTTTCATCTTTTTCACCCACTCCGAGAGTAGGAGTTCCTGCGATTTTATCGTTATCAAAACCTCCTATTGAATAACCTGTTTTTAACGATACTAAATTTATCAAATCAACAAGAGTGGAAATTTTATATAATTCATTCCCATTAACAACCCTTCGCATTAACGACTCTGCCGAGGGTCGATATCTGTTAGGATCTTTACCTGCAATCTTATATGCCCTGCGTGTTGCATTTATGGCAGGTATTGATTTTATATCAGACAAACTATAATTAGATATATTATTTTTGATTATATCGTCAATCTCCTGCCATAAATCGGCATTATACGAACTATTCTGTACCGATGCATATATCACACCGGCACAATAGTCTGTAAAAAGTGATTTAGCATAATCAGAAATAAGAACCTCTTTTGCCATTATTAATTATCGTTTTTACGATTAATTCTTAACCCCACTCGTTCAATAGAGCCTATTGGATTATCTCTCATACCCTGCTTAATAGTTATGCGGTATAATCCTTCTTGTTCAAAGTTATAATCTCGTTTATATTCTACCCTTTGCTGATAAGTTGTACCCCACCCGTCGCCTAACCATTTACCATATTTATCGGCAAGCTGAACATTTATTGTATCGGCGAATAGCTCTTTAAGCGTATCTGAGATTGAGATAAAAAGATATAAATTACTATACGGATATTCTCCATTGTAGTTCAAATCTATGTCAATACCACATTGAGATGAAACAGAGTCAATCTCAAACTCAAAATTCAAGAGAGAGTCTCTCTCCCAGCCCTCTGAAGGCAATGTGTGAAATGTATGATATATTGTATCTCTACTACAAGAAGAAGATAGCAACACTATTAGTGCTGCTATACTCCACTTTGTTATTTTATTCTTTGTCATCATTCTTTCGTTTATCACCTCCGTGATGTCTGTTACCGTTACGGCGGAACTTATTATTTTTTCCGTTGTTTCCGTTTTTCTTTCGAGCTCCTTTGTCAAAGCGAGTCAAACTGTCTTGTCCTACAACATCTTTAAACTCTTTCTTCTCCTCTTTAACAGGTTCTCTATTATCAAGAGATTGAGGTTTGTATCCTCGTTTATTCATTGATATTACCTCAAAAGCACGAGAAGCAGATATCGTTACCAAATTCGCAGGTATCTCCTTGCTTGTTGAGTATGTTATCTCGCCTTTAAAGATATCGGTTTTAAAGTGATAATACTCTCCATCAAGAGTCTCTAAAACAATCTCTCTTGAGGGCATTCGTTTTGAGCCTTCAACATAAGCGTCAACCTCATAGTTTATGCAACATTTCAGTTTGGCACACTGACCTGCCAACTTTTGAGGATTAAGTGAGATGTCTTGATAACGCGCCGCACTTGTTGAGACAGAGATAAAACTTGACATCCATGACGAACAGCACAATTGTCTTCCACAAGGGCCAATACCGCCAATACGTCCTGCCTCTTGACGTGCTCCTATCTGTTTCATCTCTATTCTCACCCTAAATGCCTCTGCCAAAACTTTTATAAGTTGGCGAAAATCGACTCTGTCATCGGCTATATAGTAAAAAATAGCTTTTGCTCCATCTCCCTGATACTCGACATCACCAATTTTCATATTGAGGTTCAAGTCCTCAGCTATCTTACGAGCTCTAAGCATTGTCGAGTGCTCTAACGATTTAGCCTCTTGCCATTTTTGAATATCAGCTTCTTTAGCCTTCCGGTAAATTCGTTTTATCTCCTGATCACTCTTGAAACCCGATTTTTTCATTTGGCATATTACAAGAGGACCTGTTAGAGTTACCTCTCCAATATCATGTCCGGGGCTACTCTCCACTGCCACCATATCTCCTTTTGAGAGGTCAAGGTTTAAAGAGTTTATATAATATCCCTTACGCGTATTCTTAAATTGAACCTCAACCATGTTACACTGTTTACTGCCAACAACAGGCACATCAGCCAACCAGTCGAAAGTCTCTAATTTATTACGACCGTAACGTTTTGTATTGACAACAGGAGCTTCGTTATCTTTTGTATTATTTCCCTGATTGTTGTCCATTTTTTCTTGTGTTATAGTTAATTACTTAGCGTAACTTACTGCACGAGTTTCACGAATTACGGTAATTTTAACTTGTCCGGGATATGTCATCTCGTCTTGTATGCGTTTTGCTATTTCAGCCGACAAATTCTCTGTTTCAACATCATTTATCTTATCTGCGCCAACAACAACACGCAATTCACGTCCTGCTTGAATTGCATACGTTTTTGTAACACCGGGATAAGATAAAGCCAACTGCTCAAGATCATTTAGACGTTTAATGTATGCTTCAACTATTTCACGGCGTGCTCCTGGGCGTGCTCCTGATATAGCGTCACAAACTTGTACTATGGGAGCAAGAAGAGAGGTCATCTCCATCTCATCATGGTGAGCTCCAACTGCATTACAAATATCGGGTGTCTCCTTATACTTCTCAAGGAGTTTCATACCTAATAATGCGTGTGGCAATTCGGGTTCATCATCGGGTACTTTACCTATGTCATGCAATAGTCCGGCACGTTTTGCTTTTTTGGGATTTAAACCAAGCTCACTTGCCATTACAGCACACAAGTTCGCTGTTTCGCGAGAGTGTTGGAGTAGGTTCTGACCATATGATGAACGATATTTCATTTTACCAACCAAACGTATAAGCTCTGGGTGTAATCCATGAATTCCCAAATCAATTGCAGTACGTTTTCCTGTTTCAATTATCTCATCTTCAATTTGCTTACGAACTTTAGCTACAACCTCCTCAATACGTGCAGGGTGAATGCGTCCATCAGTAACAAGTTGATGAAGAGCCAAACGTGCAATCTCACGACGTACAGGATCAAATCCTGATAAGACAATAGCTTCAGGAGTATCATCAACAATTATTTCAATACCTGTTGCAGCCTCAAGAGCTCGGATATTCCGTCCCTCACGACCAATGATACGTCCCTTCATCTCGTCAGACTCAATATGGAATACTGTTACTGCATTCTCAATAGTTGTTTCTGTCGCCACACGTTGGATTGTTTGAACAACAATTCTTTTAGCCTCTTTATTGGCAGTAAGTTTTGCTTCGTCCATAATATCGTTTATGTATGAAGCAGCCTGTGTCTTTGCTTCGTCTTTAAGTGTCTCAACCAAACGCTCTTTTGCCTCTTCTGCCGATAGGCCTGATAGTTTCTCTAATTTCTCAACTTGTGCGCGATATATTTTATCAACCTCTGTTTTCTTTTTCTCGACCAACTCTAATTGAGAATCCAAATTTGCTCTTTGAGTCTCTACTTCACTTTTTTTACGTTGCAACTCTTGTTGTTGCTGATTTAGTTGAGACTCTCTTTGTTGTGCTTTAGACTCTGCCGATTGAAGTTTTGAATAACGAGCATTTATCTGTTGCTCCATCTCTGACTTCATTTGAATACATTTCTCCTTTGTCTCAAGCATTTTAGTTCTCTTCATAGCCTCTGCCTCTTTGCGAGCATCTTCTATGATATTTTTGGCACGGGTACGAAGTATTACTTGTGTAAACAATAATACCACTGCAGCTCCTGCGACAATACCTATAACTGCCATTATAATACTATTATCCATATTGTTTATAAATTAATTATTAATAAAAATGCACCACGCCATAGGCATTTACTGCCTTGGTGTAGTGCGGTATATTTTTTATATTTACGTTATTATCTTACTCTTGGTCTTTTGGCAACAGAGCCTCAACCTCATCACTTATTTCAGATAGAATCTTCATATCGTGCATATGCGCATCGTTTAAGACTTGTAGTCGCAACGACATATAAAATGCTGCCTGCGCAAGTATGTATGATTCGTCTGCATTAGGATTTTTACGGGTATAATCAGCTATTTTCGTATTTAACTGATCTGCCGCTTTTCGGTAAATCTCCTCGTCCTTACGAGGGACATTCAGAGAGAACCGTTTCCCTGCAATTGATATTGTTATACGTAATACTTCTTCCATAGCATCTAAAACTATTCGTTAAGTAATGAGATGCATTTGTCAATTTCCCGCACTAACCTATTTACCCTTAATCGGGCGCTCTTGGTATCGCCTTCATTTGCAATAAATCCTCGAGCTGCGATTAGTCTCTGTTGTTCGGATTCAACATCGTTAAGTCTCTTTCTCGATTGAGCAATTTCTGTTTTTAGTTGTTCAATCTCAGCTTTTAAATCAGCTAATTGAGAGATGGCTTCACTCTTTTCCTTCTCTGATTGACGATACAATTTTGTCAATTGCACAACATTATCTCGCAATCGTTCAATCACATTAGGTTTTACTTCTTCTGCCATAATATCCGAATAGTTACACAAATATAGTGTTTAAATCGGAACTTCCCAAATAATAGATAAAAATATTTTTACAATATGGGCAGAGCAGATATTTTTTTAGGAGAAGCAAATATCTATTTTATCTGTTATTCTCAAGCCCTTTTCTTAGGAACTTTTTGAAGTCAGCAATATTCTCGTTGTAGCTGTACGGAGAGGTCAATGGTTTACCATCAGGCGACAACAACAGATAATATGGCTGTGCATTTGCCCCAAATTTATAACGTTGCAAATAACTCCATTTATCACCAACGGTTTTAAGAGTTACATTTTTACCATATTCTTTAACCCTTATAGGTTCTGCAAGTGGAGTTTTATCGTCAACTGTAAGGGTTACAAAGACATACTCATTATCCAATATATCTTTCACCCCTGTATCGGTAAATACAGAAGCCTCCATCTTACGGCAATTTACGCACCCATATCCTGTAAAATCAATAAAGAGAGGTTTGTTGTGTTGTTTTGAATATTTTAATGCCTCATCAAAATCATCAAACATTACACCCTCCTCGCCACTATATAAATCAAAATACTGAGTACTCATTGGGGGTGCAAATGCCGAAATAGCTTTCAGAGGCGCACCCCATAAGCCGGGAATCATATATATTGAGAACGCCAACGGTATAATAGCCAAAAAGAGACGTGTAACCGAAAGATATTTGGGTTTAATATCGTGTTTGAATTGTATCACTCCCAAAAGATACAACCCCAACAAAAAGAATATCACTATCCATAATGTAAGGAATGTTTCGCGTGGAAGTATTCCCCAGCCGTATGCCAAATCGGCAACAGACAAAAATTTTAGAGCCAATGCCAACTCAATAAAAGCCAACACTACCTTTATGGTATTAAGCCAACCTCCCGAACGTGGTAACGACTTTATTATTGTTGGAAATATTGCAAAGAGAGCAAAAGGTATTGCAAGAGCAAGAGCAAAAGCAAACATTCCTACAGCAGGGCCTATTGTTACCCCCGACGATGCAGCCTCAACCAACAGAGTTCCTATAATTGGTCCTGTACACGAAAACGACACTAACGCCAATGTAAAAGCCATTAGCAATATACTTATAAAGCCTGTTGTGGCATCGGCTTTTGCATCAAGTTTTGTTGTCCATGAAGCGGGGAGTGTAAGTTCAAAAGCCCCAAAAAATGATGCAGCGAAGAGTAATAACAAAAGGAAAAAGAATATATTAAACCACGCATTTGTTGAAAGGTTATTCAGTGCACTTGCTCCAAATATTGTGGTTATAACCAATCCCAATGCAACATATATGATAATTATAGCCAAACCATACAAAAAGGCATTTTTTATTGCCTTTTTGCGACTACCGCTATGCTTTATAAAAAAACTTACAGTCATAGGCATCATGGGCCATACGCATGGAGTAAGCAGAGCCAAAAGACCTCCTATAAAACCTGCTATAAATATATACAGCAATGAACTGTTTTGGGTAGTCGTCCCTTCAAATGCCTTCAACTCCTCAATTACAGGCTGCCATGAGGCTGGATTGTATATAGAACTTGAAGAGTTAAAATTTGCCTGCTTTACTTCAGGTAAAACTTCTGCAAAAAAGTTAAAGTTATAATTTGTGGGTGGAAGGCAAGTTTCATCGTTACAAGCCATATATCTGACAGCTCCTGATATTTTATAATCGTCAGGAGTTATGAGCTTTACTCTTTGAGTAAATTTAACCTCATTTTTAAACCAGCCAAGCACCAACTCAAAGAGTGGCGAATAGCTCTCAACAGGAGCGACATTAGGTTTAATTGCGCCCTCTAATTGTACACCCTCCAATAACTCATACTCTACGGTTGTAGCAATAGGTCCACCCTCTGGAAGAACATTTGAATAGAGATGCCAACCTTTATCTATCTTTGCTGTAAATGATAACTCTAATTGGTCTTCTCCAATCTTTTTTTGAGAAACGCTCCACTTTACCGGCTCAACTATCTGTGCAGGCAATAGTGTTGCCAATATCCACATTAATATAAATATTCTGAACTTCATTGTTTTGTCATCTTTCTATTTAGTTTTGCGAAGATACTATTTTTATTGATATAATGTTATCTTTTAGCACCTTTTAACGGGTTAGTTGTTAGTTTTTAGCTTTTAGCTTTCAGTTATTAGTATTATTGGGCTAATTAGACCAATTATGAGTCATTTATGTTAACAGCTGATAGTTGATACCCCTACCCCCTGCGGAAGAGTTTTACTCCCTCCGTCGTGCAGAGTACTGATTTCCTCCGTCGCATATGGGTACATGCTCCCCATACTGCGGTCGGATTAACATTCAGTTAATCCTATTTGCTAAGCAAATACCTTGTATACCCCATTTTTAGGCACAAATTGACATTTAGTCAATTTTAATTACAATGTAATTATTTGCTAAAGCAAATACCTTGTATGCACGCTGTGTCCGCGGTTGTTAGTTTTTAGTTGTAAGGTGCTATGCACACCTTAGTTTTTAGCAATAAAGGCTCTAACAACTGCGGACATAACGAAGGATACGTCAGCTCCCCTCACTTCTTATAATTATAACAATATATATTAGATAGACGGATTTACTTTTGTGAGTAAATAAAAATAGGTTAATTATGAAAAATTCAGAATTAGTAAAAGATCCCGATAAAATATATTGGGACGAAGAAAATCAAGTGTACATGCAATATTCGCCTATCTCAGATAGGTTTTTGCCTAAAAAAATTTCAGTATGGGAAATAGAAGACGACAAATATAACCCTAAAAATCTCCCTAAATATAGTGCCGAAGTCGGCAAACGACCTCTTTATGATTTATATAAACAAGAGAAGAAGAGGGGAAACAATCAGTATATAAATTTGTATCCAATCTCTTTAAAAAGAGATGATAATTTATTATCCTCAATGTATAATAAATGTTCCGCTATTCCATATAATGTTAAAGAGAATAAAGAAGCAGAGCAAAATCCACAGAAATTCGTTTACTCATCAAATAATAATACAGATAATGGATTAGAGGATAATAAGCAAAAAGGAATAATGGAAAACGATTATTCCGAAGATATTGACACCCTTGCTATAGGAGAGAAATATCCAGAATTGGGAAGAATTACCAATTTTAATTTATCGAAAAGTGTTCCCAAAGAGATGTGGCCTCATTTGGGAAAAACTACAGATTATTTGACGGAGAACAAATATGGTAAAAATCTATTAGGTATATTACCCGATAAAGGATTACATTTTAAATATGATAAAAATTTACAAGTTCCCGGACGAGCAAAATGGCCCGAAAAAAGTATAACATTCTCTCAAATTGATCCTGAGTTATCTACACAAACAGAGGAATTATTTCATCAAGGGCAATATAATTTTTATAACAGAAACGGCAAGCGAAGCAAAGATATTCCAGGAATGAATTTAGAAACTGAGGCAAAAGTTGGTGTTGATGTTATAAGACAAAGCTATTTCCCTAAAGGATCCGCTGAAGATCCGTTATTCTTTCCGGGAAATGAAATTTTTATGGGGAAAAACTTAAACAATAAATACAATAATAATTTATATAGAAAATATTGTGAAATGATAGAAAGAATTACTGAAAGTGGAAATTTCACGAAAGATAATCAAAATACATACAATGAGGTAGGCAATTCTATGCCACAGGAGAAAAGTATCCACGATAGCAGAGCGTTTAACGACTCAATCCCTCCCGAAGTTCTATTGCATATCTTAAAAAAATAGGATACTTTTATACTCAAACTTTAAGATAAACTATATCATTATGAAAAGGATTGTTTTTGTTACTATGTTATTATTGATAGTAATATCTCAAACTGTCTTTGCTTCATCAAGTTCGGGACGTAATGAAACTTTTAGAAGAGGAGTCTTAGAATATACTATAGATTATACCGATTCTTCAAAACAAGAGGTAAAGGATTTTTGGGTATGGTATAAACCCGAAGAATATAAAGACCTTTTAGCCGATAAAGTTGCATACCGAGAGAACCTAAAAATTACAAACCAGAGAGCAAAAGATTTTATAGAAAATATTGAAAATCTATTTATAAAGGAATTAGGTTCTTCTAAAGTTTTTAATAAGAAAGGTTCTAGTAACATAAAAGCTATTATATATAGCGTACACATATCAACGGGACAAGTCTATTTAAGAGCTATTGTTTTTACTCGTGATGCTTACAATTTAATAACAGATGAGGATATCCTATCATTTGCAAGAAAGTTTAATAAAAACATCACATTAGATTTAAACGACAAGAATGAGATTGGAGAAAATGTAATGAAATTTTATAATGGACTCTATCTCTTTATTTCAAGTGTAATTTCAAGAGAAGAAAATTAGCATAATTAAAAATAGGATACTTTTACCTTTTTAAAAGGAGTGTTTTTATTATGAAAAAGATTCTTTATATAGTATTATTATCAATAATAGTCCCTCTGAATATATCTGCGTATTCTATTTATGACAGATATAAACGAGTAAAAAAAGGGGATTTAACATATGATATTTATTATACTGACTCTTTAAAACAGGAAGTAACAAGTTTTAATGTTTTGTATTGTCCCGATAAGCCTGCGAAATTTTATAAGGGTAAAGATACAATAGTTGCATAGTTATAAAAAGCAGGTTATTCGTTTGATTGAACAACCTGCCGTATATTTAATATTAGTTTCTAACAACTACCCCGAAGGGGCAACGAAGTTGACAACTAAAAACTAAAAACTGATTTTATCCTCCAAAATCGTCAAACATCAACATTTCGCGAGGTACTCCGAGATCCCAAAGCATCTTCTTAACTGCATTTGCCATAGGACCGGGACCACACATATAGTACTCGATATCTTCGGGTGCATCGTGGGTCTTAAGATAGTTGTCATAGATTACTTGGTGGATAAATCCTGTGTAACCTGTCCAATTATCTTCGGGTTGTGGATCTGACAACGCTATATGGAATGAGAAGTTGGGGAACTCGCGCTCTATTGCACGGAAATCTTCTTCGTAGAATATTTCGCGACGTGAACGTGCTCCATACCAATATGATATCTTTCGGTCAGTTGTTTTTAGTGTATGGAATAGGTGCAATAGGTGTGAACGTAATGGTGCCATACCTGCTCCTCCTCCAATGTATAACATCTCGCGTTTTGTATCCAAGATATGGAAATCTCCGTAAGGTCCTGATACTGTTACTTTATCGCCCGGTTTGCGAGAGAAGATATATGACGAACAGATACCCGGATTAATTCCTGCCGCCCATGTTCCTGTTGAACGGTCAAATGGTGGTGTTGCTATACGAATGTTCAACATAACGATATTTCCCTCTGCAGGGTGGTTAGCCATTGAGTAGGCACGGTATGTCTCTTCTGTATTTTTAGAGACAAGACCCCACATCTTGAATTTATCCCACTCATCGCGGAACTTCTCGTCAATATCCATATCGGCAAATTTTGCCTCATATTTGGGAACATCAATTTGTATGTAGCTTCCTGATTTGAAATCGAGTGTTTCTCCTTCGGGTAGCTTAACCACAAACTCTTTAATGAATGATGCCACGTTGTTGTTTGATACAACTTCGCACTCCCATTTCTTGATACCAAGAACCTCTTGAGGTATTTTCACCTCCATATCGTTTTTAACTTTTACTTGACAAGCTAAACGATAGTTCTCTTTTATCTGTTTGCGGTTGAAGAAACCTACCTCTGTTGGTAGTATCTCTCCTCCTCCCTCTTCTACTTGACATTTACACATACCGCAGTTTCCTTGACCTCCACATGCTGAGGGTAAGAAAATCTTATCGTTTGCCATTACGTTAAGCAAACTCGAGCCTGCCGATGCTACGACTTTTCTCTCGGAATTAATATTTACTGTTACATCGCCTGATTGAACCAATTTTGCTTTGGCAACCAACAATATTGCCACCAACAAAAGTATGATTATCAAGAATATTATAACTGCTGAAAAAATTGTCAACTGCATATATATAATATTTTAATTGTTCGTTATTAAAGTTTAATTCCCAAGAAGCTCATAAATGCTATACCCATTAGTCCTGTTACGATAAAGGTTATACCTATACCGCGTAGAGGTTTGGGAACATTTGAATATGCCAATTTCTCACGTATGGCAGCAATTCCTACTATCGCCAACCACCAACCTATTCCTGAACCTACGCCATAAACTGTTGCTTGTCCTACTGATGCAAATTCGCGTTGTTGCATAAACAAGGCTCCTCCTAATATTGCACAGTTAACAGCTATTAGAGGCAAGAATATTCCAAGTTGGTTATATAATGATGGAGAGTATTTCTCAATCACCATCTCAAGTAGTTGCACAATTGATGCGATGACTGCAATGAAGAGAATTAGCGAAAGGAAACTTAAATCTATTCCTGCAAATTCTGTTCCAAGCCATTGCAATGCACCCGATTTCAATATATAATTTTCAAGAAGGTAGTTAACCGGCAAGGTTATGGTTAGCACAAAAGTTACTGCTATACCTAATCCCATAGCGGTTTTTACATTCTTTGATACCGCCAAGTATGAACACATACCCAAAAAGTAGGCGAATATCATATTGTCTATAAAGATAGACTTAATAAAGAGATTAAGGGTTTCCATTTTTCTATAACTTTATGCTTTTATTTTTCTTGTAAATCTTTATTATATGCTCGGTGTACCCATATTATACAACCTACAACTATCAATGCCATAGGAGGTAATATCATCAATCCGTTATTTTGATAGCCTAAATCATATAGTGCTTGTGGTATAACTTGATATCCGAATAGTGTTCCTGAGCCTAACAACTCTCTAAAGAATGCAATTATTATCAATATAAGTCCATATCCCAAACCGTTTCCTACTCCGTCCAAGAACGACTCCCATGGACCATTTGCCATTGCAAACGCTTCTAAACGGCCCATCAAGATACAGTTTGTGATAATCAATCCTATAAATACTGATAATTGTTTGCTAACGTCATATACGTATGCTTTTAAAACCTGATCAACTATAATAACCAATGCAGCAACTACTACCAACTGCACAATGATACGTATGCTATTGGGTATTGTATTGCGTAACAACGATATTATAACATTTGCAAATGCCACTACTGCTGTTACCGATATTGCCATTACAAATGCAGGCTCTAACTTCGCTGTTACAGCAAGTGCCGAACAGATACCGAGTACCTGTATTATAACAGGGTTATTTTTTGACAAAGGCCCTAATAATGCCTCTCTGCTTTTCTTTGATAGTAACATATTCTTATTCTCCCTGATTATTTGTTAATGATTTGAAGAATGTCTCATATGGAGTTACCGATTCGTTTATCATTGCTGATACTCCTTGGCTGGTTATTGTACCACCCGATATTGCATCAACATAATCGGCTCCGTTCATAGGTTTTTGCCCTACTTTCTCAACAGTGATTGATTTAAACTCGCCATCTTTGAAGAAGTTTTTACCTATAAATTGCTCGTAGAATTTAGGTTTATCTATCTCTGCTCCTAATCCGGGAGTCTCTCCTTGATGAGCAAAGTACGCTCCATAAACTGTGCTTCCGTTAGCATCTAACGAAATGTACCCCCAAATTGGACCCCACAATCCTGCTCCATACATAGGTATAATGTATTTTGTTGAGCCATCTTGAAGTGTTGCTACAAATACAGGCAATTTACGCTCCTCAAAAGGTAGCTTTACTTGTGCTGCCACATTGATGTTAAACGCATCGCCTTCAACCTTCTCTCCTTTAGCATTTATAACAAAAGCCTCTTTTACATAGTTTTTATACTCTGCTTGAGCATTATCGGCTGTTGATTTTATATTTATTGATGATAGAATTTGTATCATCTTATCTATCTCAATATTTGCATTTTGTTTACCTTTTAAACTCATTGCAGTAAAGGCAAGAACTGCTGCTACCACAACAACCATTACTGAGGCATATACTACTGTATATACATTTGACTGCTTATTCATTTGCGCCTCCTTTCTTTACTCGTTTTAAACGGTTCTTAATATTTGATTCTACTACAAAGTAGTCAATCAATGGAGCAAATACGTTCATCAACAATACTGCCAACATAGCTCCTTCGGGATAACCGTTGTTGTATAAACGTATAACAATTGTTATAGCTCCTATTAAAAATCCGTATATATATTTTCCTACATTGGTACGCGCAGCTGTTACAGGGTCTGTTGCCATAAAGACTGCAGCAAATGCAAATCCTCCTAAACATAGGTGATCAATAGGGCATAGCATTGAACCGGGATAGGTTGTTGATGCAAATGTATTTGCCAACAATGCCATTGCATATCCTCCTGCAAATACCGAAAGGATAATTCTCCAGCTTGCAATTCCTGTAAATAACAATATTGCTGCTCCTATAAGGATTGCAAGAGTTGATGTTTCGCCTATTGAACCGGGTATTAATCCCAAAAACATATCCCATGTTGATAGTTGAGATCCTAATGTATCGGTAATAACTACATCGCCTGATGTTTGAGTTGCAATTTGTCCGAGAGGAGTTGCTCCTGAAAATCCTTCAACCACGTTTCCGGCTCCCATTCCAAAAGTATCAGAGGTGCGAACAAATACGCTATCGCCCGACATCTTTGAGGGATATGCAAAGAATAGGAATGCACGTGTTATAAGTGCTACGTTAAAGATATTCATTCCTGTTCCGCCAAATATCTCTTTTGCAAATATTACGGCAAACGCTGTTGCTACGGCAATCATCCATAATGGAGTATCAATAGGAACGATCATAGGTATCAACATTCCTGAAACCAAGAATCCCTCTTGTATTTCGTGTCCGCGAATTTGAGCTGATATAAACTCTATTCCCAATCCTACTACATACGAAACTACTATTTTGGGTAGCACTGCCAATAATCCATACAAGAATATTGTAAAGAAACTTGTTGTTGCAAGTTCGCCAATTGCCATGTAATGTTGATATCCAACATTGTACATACCAAACAATAGCGCAGGTATCAAGGCAAGAATTACAACGGTCATTGTTCTCTTGCTATCAATTGAATCGTGAACATGCACTCCTGTTTTTGATGTTGTGTTGGGAACAAACAAGAAAGTCTCAAAACCCTCAAATACCGAACGAAGTTTGGCAAACTTTCCACCCGGTTCAAAATTGGGTTTTATCTTATCAATATATTTTCTTAATTTTTCCATACTATTTTATTCCTTCTCGTTAGGTTAGTTCATCTCTTTCATTAAAGCATCTAATCCGTTGCGAATTATCTGTTGTACAGGCAGTTTTGACGTGTCAACAAACTCGCATAATGCAAAATCTTCGGGTGCAACCTCATAAATACCAAGGTTCTCCATTTTGTCTATATCAAATGCTATTACCGATTTCAACAAGAACTCAGGGTATATATCCATTGGGAATACTCTATCGTACTCTCCTGACATTATTATACCTCTTTCGCCTCCTCGTAAGCGTGCATCAATGTTGTACTTTTTACCTTTGCCAAACAACCACGAACCAAATGTGCGACTGACACTGAATTTACCACAACCTGGTGTTGCCCAACCAAAGAACTCGTTACAGTCATCTCCCTCCGGGATTATTGTTACTTGCGATGAGTATGCTCGTAAATAATCTGATACTGAAACTTTTGTTCCTGTAAGTACATTACCGCTTATTATACGTTGGTTATGAGTAGCCTCTTTTACATTTCCTGATACTACTGATGATATTGATGCTCCCAATATTGTTTTTACATATACAGGGTTCTCAACTTCTGAACCGGCAAGAGTTATTACACGAGTAAAATCAACTTTGCCTGTTGTAAATAAGCGACCTATCAATATCAAATCAAATGCTGATAGTGTCCAAACAACCTCTCCTTTGTTTACAGGTGCAATATTTGCGATTTGCACTCCTACGTTTCCTGCTGGGTGTGCTCCTTCAAAAGCAACCACCTTACAACCGGTTAGAGAGACACCTGCGTTTGGTCTTACTCCTACATAAACATTCCCTGATGTCAATTTCGCCAAAGCATCAATACCTGCTTGAAGTGCTTTTTCCTCGCCTTTTACAACAAATGAGAAATCGGGAGCAAGTGGAGCTGAATCAAAGGCTGTTACAAATATATCACGTGGTGTATCTTCTGGATTTGCTATTATATCGTAAGGACGTTGTTTGATAAATGGGAACATTCCACTTTGAAGCAATGCCTCTTTTACAGCATCTGCATTCATCTTTGAAAGGTCAAATTTACCAAAATCTACACTCTCAAATTTATCGTCCGATTTAACAACTATCTCCAATACTTTACGTCGCTCACCGCGATTTACAGCCTCCACTGTTCCACTTACAGGCGAAACAAATTGAACTTCGGTGCGATTTTTATCACACATTAGTGGCGAACCTGCTTTTACTACATCACCACTCTTAACCATTATTTTTGGAACTACTCCATGAAAATCGTCGGGAATCAAGGCATACATTTCAGACTTTACAGCCTCTTTTATGCTCTTTTCTGCCTCACCAACCAAAGGAATGTCCAATCCTCTTTTTATTTTAATTAAATCTGCCATACTTTATAACGGATTTTTACCGAGTGCAAAGTTACAACTTTTTGTCATATTATATATAATAATTAGAGAAAAAAATCCGTAATAGCGTAAACTATTGATAATAAAGCATTAACACATTTGACTCTATTAATATTTTTCACTTATTGCCAAAAATGAGTAATAAAACAGATTGCTCAAAATTTCAGCAAAAAGGAGATAATCATCATCAATTTGCTACAAACGAAACAAATAATAAAACATTTTGTCAATCACAGACACTTCATATTATATAAAAACCTCTGAAGCTATCCTGCAAGAAAGCGTCAGAGGCAATTATTATTATTGCATCATTAATAACTAATTTTCTGATATACACCTTCCAACTCCTATAAGGCGATCATATCTCTCTCCAGGTACTCGATGGTAAACATTCACTCTATATTCGTTTGATGTCTCATATTTATTGCCTTCAATTACCGAAGCCTTGCCTATAGTTTCTCCTTTAGGAACAAACAGATATTGATAATTATATGAGCCCTGCTTTAAAAGCATTATTTTTTCATATAATCCCGTTTGAGGATTAAGTAACATTCGGTTATTATCACTGAAGCGATATTCACTTAACTCTCCGTCAATATATATATCACCCTCAGGAAGCATCATATCTCTCGCATCTAACGAAAAATGTACTACAAAATAGTCAGCTTGAGTATCTCCCTCTTCGTCATAATCACTTTCACGAATTACATAGCGTCCCCGTTGTGTTTGGTCAAAAGAGTATGTTCTGCTCTCTCTTGGATAATCTCTCTCTAACGTTGCATGAAAGTAGGGATCAAAATATGATAAATTATCAACTCCCATACCTTTATATCTCGTACTTACAATCTCGAAACGACGATATTCATTACCTGCATCAAAAATCAGTTTTGGGTTATGCTCATAGGCAATCCTATCGTTATTAAAATATTGAGGTGTTGAAACATATGCCATATTATCTAAGCGGTTATTCTGCATAACATAGATTTTAAGATCACTAACAGGATTTACTATATTATAGTCACGCTTATTGATATTAAAAGAGACCTGTTGATAGTTATCGGCATATCCTTTATCTGTTCTTGAACTTGATGTACAATTAACCTTAACCGCATCTTCACTTACCGAGAAACAGGCATACAAGAGAGGTCTCTCGCTTCTGTTTTGCGGATATACCACAACCGCATAGTTACCTGACACTTTAAATTGAACCTCATCATTTGGAAGGGTTATTTGATAATTGACATACGATTGATAGGTATTAAATGATAGTTCCCAATCGTAAACTTCCTGAATATCAAACCCATCAATATACTCTAACGATGATAACATTGAGGGTTGCCAATTAGCATTACAATGAACAATACTATAACTTAAATCTTGATGTTCCTCTTCAAAAAGGTCAAACGAAATATTTATGTATTCATCAGTGTTTAAGGTTATTACCGGAGGGTATAACAAACCGCTACTTGACTCAACTTTTAACGAGTGTATCCTACTATCTATACTCGCTGTCCTATACGGTTTGCTTTGTGCATATATATTCACATACAAAAAACATATAATGCAACATAATATATATCTAATATAAAATCTCATATTATTACCACAATACAATTACTGATGCTCCTTTGACATCGCCAGAGATAGGAGGTTTAATTTTCACAATCTCAACTTCTCCTCCTTTAACCTCTTTAAAGTTATTTTTTATAGCGTTTACTATACGCATAGCAACAGTTTCCAATAGATTTGAGGGAATACTCATTTCGCATTTAACTATATCATATATATCGGCATAATTCAAGGTATCGCTGATAGAGTCGCTATCTGCTGCCGTAAAAATATCAAATTTAACCTTTATTCGTACCAAATAGTCATTTCCAACAATGCGCTCCTGCTTTCCCACTCCATGGTAAGCATGAATTTTTATCTCTTTAAGTTCTATAAAGCTCTCCATATATAATATAAAGGTTTAGGCTAAATTCTGTTTTCATTTATCTTCTCCCCCACTACTCGAGCGGCTATTGCTACATACTCGGCACAAGGACGACGTTTGTAATATTCGGCTGTACGTTCCGACGGCACATGCGTCTCTTTTAGATCAGGTGCAAGCCCTAACAATTGACGACAGATTATTGAGCCGTTTATTTTTTTGAACTCTTCTGCAAGTTCTTGTACCACCGCATAGTTTTTTGTTTTTGCATCTCTATCTTCGGGATTTTCAGCAGAGAATTCCTGCCCTGCCACAAGAAATGCTCCGCTAACGGCTCCGCAAACCTCACGTAATCTACCCATTCCTCCGCCAAGTGGAGCAACAAGTCGTGCAGCAAAATCTTTATCTATATTATAAACATCAGAATATGCCATAAATACTGATTGAGAGCAGTTATATCCACTATTAAATAGTTTACGCGCCAACTCTACGCGTGCCTCTACATCAATTTTATCTTTCATTATCTACCAATTTATAGGTTCTACACCTTTCTCTTTGAGATATGCGTTTGTTTTACTGAAATGTTTGTTACCAAAAAATCCACGATGTGCCGATAGTGGCGAAGGGTGAACTGAAGTTAATACCAAATGTCTCTTACGATCAATAAACTTACCCTTTTGTTGCGCATATGAACCCCATAGTATAAATACTAAGTTTTCACGCTCAGTTGCTAATTTATTTATTACAGCATCTGTAAACTCTTCCCACCCTTTATTTTGATGCGAGCCTGCTTGTTGCGCTCTTACGGTTAGGGTTGCGTTCAGTAAAAGCACTCCTTGTTCTGCCCATCGTTGTAAGTTTCCGCTTTGTGGTTGGGGTATACCTAAATCTCCCTCTATCTCTTTGAATATATTACGAAGCGAAGGTGGAAATATAACCCCGTCGTTTACCGAAAAACATAAGCCATGAGCTTGCCCCGGCTCATGATAAGGGTCTTGCCCCAATATTACCACCTTTACTTTATCAAATGGACAAGAGTCAAAGGCATTGAATATCAACTTTGCGGGTGGATATATAGTATTTGTTGCGTACTCGTTACGCACAAAGTTGGTAAGTATTTCAAAATAGGGTTTATCAAACTCTTCTTGCAAGCGTTGTCTCCAACTCTCTTCGATTTTTACGTTCATAATAGCTGTTTATCCAATTAGGCTAATTAGTCCAATTAGACCAATTAGACCAATTAGTTTGTTGTGACCTCGAAGGGCATTTTAAGGTAATTATCCCTCTTTAATTAGAATTGACTAAATGTCAATTCGTACCTTAAAATGGGAAGTGCAGTACCCTGCACGACGGAGGGAATCACTTCGGGTTACATTATTTTTTTATAATGTGACCTCGAAGGGATTCAAACCCTTGACCTTCAGAACCGGAATCTGACGCTCTATTCAGCTAAGCTACGAGGCCTCTTTATCAATTAGGAATGAGAGTGGCTAACGCCACAATTAGGAATTAGAAATTATCTTTTATAATAAAAACATTCTTTTTTCTCTAACAAATGCGAAATTACGCATTTATTATAGTATGACAAAATTTTGAGTATGTTTAAAAACAATAGGAGGTTGCTCTACCGAACAACCTCCTACATTAATTATTATGTTTTTATTCTGCTAACAACTACCCCGTAGGGGCGGCAAAGCCGAAAACTAAAAACTAACAACTCATTTACTCTGCGTCAACGCCCCATTGTTGTTTTGACAAGCGTTTGTAGTTGTTGTAACGCCATGTTGCGTTTGCTTGTGCTGCCTCAAACAACTCTGCTGCTTGATCGGGGAATTGTTTCCACAATGATGCGAAACGAACTTCGCCTTTTAAGAAGTCTTGGAATTTATCCCATTGAGGCTCTTTGCTATCCAAAGAGAATGGGTTTTTGCCCTCTTCTTCTAATTGTGGATTGTAACGCCACAAGTGCCAGTATCCGCATTCAACTGCAGCTGCTTGCTCAGCTTGTGCTGTTCCCATTCCTTTCTTAATTCCGTGGTTGATACATGGTGCGTAAGCAATGATGATTGATGGTCCGTCGTATGCCTCTGCCTCGCGGATTGCCTTGAGTGCTTGTGCTTGATCGGCTCCCATTGCTATTTGTGCGCAATATACATATCCGTATGTTGATGCTATCAAACCAAGGTCTTTTTTGCGAATGCGTTTTCCTGCTGCTGCAAATTTTGCTATTGCTCCAACAGGTGTTGATTTAGATGCTTGACCTCCTGTATTTGAGTAAACCTCTGTATCAAGTACCAAGATGTTTACATTCTTACCTGATGCCAATACATGGTCTAATCCACCAAAGCCGATATCGTATGACGCTCCGTCACCACCAATAATCCATTGTGATTTCTTAATAATGAATTTACACAATGGTGCTATCTCTTTACAGCAAGGACATACATCAACGTTTGCTTTTACAAGTGGTGTGATTTGTGCCTCTAACTCTACTGTCTTATCGGCATTCTCTTTATTCTCAACCCACTCTGCAAATAGTGCTTTAAGTTCTGCAGGACATTTATCGCAATCTTGTGCTTTTGTCATCAACTCTGCCAAACGTACACGCATCTTATCTACTGCAATGAACATACCTAAACCGAATTCGCAGAAGTCCTCAAATAGAGAGTTTGCCCATGCCGGTCCACGTCCGTTTTTAGCAGTTGTATATGGAGTTGAAGGAATTGAACCTGAGTAGATTGATGAACAACCTGTTGCGTTCGCTACCATTTGACGCTCGCCAAATAGTTGAGTGATTAATTTTACGTATGGAGTCTCACCACAACCTGAACATGCTCCTGAGAACTCAAACAATGGTGTTGCAAATTGTGAGTTCTTAACGTTTGCTTTAACGTCAACAAGTGCTTGTTTTGACGATACGTTCTCTACACAGTAATCCCAATTCTCTGCCTCTGCCAATTGAGTTTGCAAAGGTTTCATTGCAAGTGCTTTTCCGTTCTTGTTTCCGGGACATACATCAACACAGTTTGCACAACCCAAGCAGTCCATTACATCTACTTGCATACGGAAGGTCATTCCATCAAATGATTTTCCTAATGCTTTGATTGTTTTGAACTCTTTTCCTGCTTGCTCATCGGCTGTTAATACAAATGGACGTATTGATGCGTGAGGACAAACGTATGCACATTTGTTACATTGGATACAGTTCTCTGCTGTCCACTCGGGAACGAATGCTGATACTCCGCGTTTTTCGTATTTTGCAGTTCCTGCAGGCCATGTTCCGTCCTCTAATCCTACGAATGTTGAAACAGGTAGGTCATCTCCTAATTGTGCATTGATTGGAGCTACTACATTTTGGAAAAACTCAGGTGCGTTGCTTTCTGCTTTTGCATCGTCAGCAAGTGTTGCCCATGCGGGGTCAACTGCTACTTTTACATACTCACCTCCGCGGTCAACGGCTGCGTAGTTTTTGTTAACGACATCTTCTCCTTTTTTACCGTATGATTTAACAATGAATTTCTTCATTTGCTCTATTGCCAAATCAACAGGGATTACCTCTGTTATACGGAAGAATGCTGATTGCAAGATTGTATTGGTACGGTTACCCAATCCTATCTCTTGTGCAATTTTGGTTGCATTGATTGTATATAGAGTGATGTTCTTTTGTGCTAATGTACGTTTTACGTTTGCGGGCATATTTGCTACCAACTCCTCTTCGTTCCAGATTGTATTCAATAGGAATGTTCCGTTTTGGCGAATACCACGCAATACATCGTACATTTTCAAGTATGCTTGTACGTGACATGCTACGAAACTTGGAGTGTTTACCAAATATGTTGAACGGATTGGTTTGTCTCCGAAACGCAAGTGTGAACAAGTAAATCCTCCTGACTTTTTAGAGTCGTATGAGAAGTATGCTTGACAATATTTATCGGTATTCTCTCCGATGATTTTTACAGAGTTTTTGTTTGCTCCTACTGTTCCGTCAGCTCCTAATCCGAAGAATTTTCCTTCAAATGCGTCTGCATCGCCCATTGCTATCTCTTCGCCTACAGGTAGCGATGTGTAGTTTACATCATCGTTGATACCTATTGTGAATTGATTTTTAGGCATTGGCAATGCCAAGTTCTCATATACTGCAAGGATTTGTGCAGGTGTTGTATCTTTTGATGACAATCCGTAACGTCCACCTACGATAACGGGAGCATTCTCTTTTCCGTAGAAACAATCTTTTACATCAAGATACAAAGGTTCGCCTGTTGCTCCTGGCTCTTTTGTGCGGTCTAATACTGCAATGCGTTTTGCTGTTGCAGGTACTGCTGCAATAAAGTCTTTTGCAGAGAATGGACGATATAGGTGTACTGTTACCAAACCTACTTTCTCACCTTTTGCTGTTAAGTAATCAATTGCCTCACGTGCAGCCTCTGTTACAGAACCCATTGCTATGATTACGCGATCTGCATCTTCAGCTCCGTAATATGTAAATAGGTCGTAGTTGCGTCCTGTGATTTTTGAAATCTCTTTCATATATCCGCGTACTATTTCGGGTACTGCCTCGTAGTAACGGTTACATGATTCGCGGTGTTGGAAGAATGTTTCGGGATTCTCTGCCATACCACGCATTACAGGAGATTCTGGATTTAATGCACGCTCACGGAACTCTGCAAGTGCTTGTTGATCTAACAATGGAACCAAATCAGACTCCTCAATCATCTCAATTTTTTGTATCTCGTGTGATGTACGGAATCCGTCAAAGAAGTTTACAAATGGCACGCGTGATTTGATTGTTGCCAAGTGTGCAACTCCTGATAGGTCCATAACCTCTTGTACTGAGCCCTCTGCCAACATTGCAAATCCTGTTTGACGGCACGCCATAACGTCTTGATGGTCTCCAAAAATTGATAGTGCATGTGATGCCAATGTACGAGCAGATACGTGGAATACACAAGGAAGTAACTCTCCTGCTATTTTGTACATATTAGGTATCATTAACAACAAACCTTGCGATGCTGTATAAGTTGTTGTTAAAGCGCCTGCTTGCAATGAACCGTGAAGTGTTCCTGCAGCACCACCTTCTGATTGCATCTCTTGTACTGAAACTACCTCGCCGAAGATATTTTTACGTCCTGCGGCTGCCCACTCATCAACGTACTCTGCCATTGGTGATGATGGGGTGATGGGATAAATTGCAGCTACCTCGCTGAACATATATGATATATGCGCTGCTGCTTGGTTTCCATCACATGTCAACATTTTCTTTTGTTTCATGTTCGTTTAATTTATTTAAAATTAGTAATTTATTTGCTATTTTATTATTTGTTTTATTTGTATTGCTTAATATAGTAATCCAAACAGCCACAAAGGTACAACATTTTCTTCACCTATCAGTATATTATCTTCGGCATAAATAATGTTGTTATCCATTTTTTTAGGTTTAGATACTCCTATCTTGAATTTATACTCTCCATCTATTACAAAATGAACTCCTTTTTCTCCTTTATTTACTGAATGGTCTTTAAACAATGTATTACAGAAGAAAGTTTCTGCCAAAGATTGCGCATTTATATTCTCCTCTCCTACTACCTGCATAAGGTTTGGGTTATGCATATAAACCTTTGTCGGTTTTTTGGGGAAAGACTCTTCTCCATCATAAAGTACATTCAACAAACGGGCGTCCGACAAATATTTTATATAATTCACAACGGTTGCGCGCGACGTTTGTATCTCTTTACTAAGTTTGCTTACATTTGGCGCACATGGAGCATCTTTAACCAAAAGATATAACAATTTTCTGATTTTAGTAAGATATGCAGGCTCTATTTGTTTGATTAGCAATATATCCACCTCCATCATCATATTCATGGTTTTCAACAGATTCTCTGAAAAATTACGTTTCTCTAAAAAGAATGGATAAAAACCATGACGCAAGTAACCGTCAAAATAATCAAACGGATTAATTTTTGTAACTATATCTGTAGCTATCTGTTTATGATTTGCAAGTAACTCTTTTAATGTGCATGATGGGATATCAACCGATGTCATCAAATTAAGATATTCTCTAAACGAGAAGCCTCTTAAATTATACGAATGTACTACATCGCACAAATATGGATTATCCTCTTTTAAGCGCATCACTGAAGAACCGGTAAATACAATATTCAACTGCGGTATGTTGTCATAACAATAACGCAACTCCTCACTCCATTTGGGATATTTAAATACTTGGTCTATTAATAGAGTACGACCGCCCTGCTCTGCGAACTCTTTTGCAAACTGAGCTAATGTTTTATCAGTAAAACAGAGATGATTAAGATTTATATACAAGCACTCGCGTGATGTACCAAATTTATCTTTCGCATATTGCAACAAGAATGTTGTTTTACCTACTCCTCGGCTACCTTTTATTCCTATAAGACGATGCGACCAATCTATTTCACGCATAAGCCCCCTCTCGACGGGCGATTTTACATGCTCAACAAGATACTCATGTGTTTTATGAAATAATTCCATTGGTAGCATACTATTTTTATTAATGAGAATTTAGGAATTAGAAATTAAGTTTATGGAGTTTATCAAACATCTGCATAATAATAAATTCTACTACCCACTAATAATTACAACGTACAAATTTAATTTTATTTTTTCTATTTTGCAATGTTGAGATTACATTTTTAACATTAAATAGAGATTTTAATTTTAACATTTAAATCCCAAACATCTAATTTATATAAATGGAAACTCTTATAGCATAGTAGTTTCATCAAACATTTCCTATTTGTTTTGTGTTAAAATAAAGCAATTCTTAGTTGGTCTGCAATATTTTAAGTATCTTTGTGCCCGAAATTTTAAAATAGTTTATATGAAAAAGTTATTACTCAATTTTTCGCTTATTATAGCGTTTTTATTTTCAACGAATGTAATTTTTGCTCAATACCAACTTACAAACTCAGGGTTTGAAAATTGGGAGGGCGTAAGCCAAAAGAAACCAGGATTGTTTGGCGGTACTATATCGGGTGACGAGCCTACTCAATGGAACTCATTTGTTACAGCACAAGTAAAGAGTTCAACTTTTGCAAGTGCTATTGCCGACAAATGCGAACCATCAACTGATGTTCGTCCTGGTACATCAGGTTCAAAATCTGCCAAAATATGGTCAACTTCAGTTTTAGGAGTTGTTGCTAACGGAAACCTTACAACCGGTAGAATTTATGGAGGTAGTTTATCTGCTACCGATGCAAGTGGAAACTACAACTTTTCAGATCCAGCGTCTGATGCAGCATACAAACACACTTTTGCCGGCAAACCCGACTCTATTGTTACATGGTTAAAGTTTGTACCCAAAAACACATCGCAAATGGCACGTGTAAGTGCTATTATTCACGAGAACTCTCGTTATCAAGATCCCGAAGCAACAACTTATACCAATATAGTTGCAAAGGCACAACACAACTTCTATGCAACCTCTGACAAAGGATGGCAAAGAATTTCTGTTCCTTTCACTTACGATGGCAACAAAACTCCTGCATACATCCTTGTTTCATACACAACAAACGCAACTCCAGGACAAGGTAATGAAAACGATGCGTTATATGTTGATGATGCTGAAATGATTTACAATTCAAAAGCAAACTCAGTTAGTTTCAATGGCGTAAACTTTTCAGGATTCAATAAGAATACATATATATATTATGACGTTGAGATGCCTAACGGTACAATGCCTACTAACGTAACTGCTACTGTTGATGGTGTTTCTGCTACTTATACTACAAGTATTGATGCAGCAAACTATCGTGCTACCGTTGTTGTTAAGGGTGGTGACATTAGCGTTAACTCAGAAAACTACCACACATATACAATCAACTTTGCCGTACCTAAAGTTACAGTTAATGTTGCATCAGCAAACGACACTATGGGTAGTGCATACGTAGGTACAGTTGGAACTACATCTACTACAATCACTCAAGGCACTTCAACTACTGTTACTGCTGTTGCCAACAGCGGATATATGTTCAAGAATTGGACTAATAACGGTACTATTGTAAGTACTGATGCTACATACACTGTTACTGCTAACGAGAATACAAACTTAGTTGCTAACTTTGTTAAAGTTTATACTGTAACAATAAAAGCAAATAATAGTGCATACGGAATAGTATATATTGAAACAGAAGGACAAACTTCAGTGTCTGTTGAAGAGGGTTCATCTATAACTATAACTGCAATTCCTAACGACGGATATAAATTCTCAGCATGGAAAAATGGTCGCGCAACCGTAAGTACAGATGCTGTTTACACAATAGCAAACGTAACATCGGATATTGAATATACTGCAAACTTTGCAGCAAAATCCAACAGCAACCTCGCATTTGAGAATACAAATATTGAGTATAGTGATATTGACAACGGCACATTCTCAAATACAGCTTCATCAACTAACTCTGAGGGTGCCATAACATACGCTATTACAAGTGGCGGAGAGTTTGCTACAATTGATGAGACAACCGGTGTTGTTACATTCTTAAGTATTGGTTCAATAACTGTTACTGCTACTCAAGAGGCTTGGGGTGACTACTTGGAGACAAGCGTAAGCTACTCTTTGGATATTACTCCTACCGGTATTGAAGAGAGCAAACTTGACAACATCAATATCTATAGTACATTTGGCGCAATAGTTATTACAGGTATTGATAATGCCAAAGCTGAAATATTTGGAATGAGTGGAGCATTAATCAATTCGACCATGGTTAATGGAGAAACTTCAATATATACAAATAGCGGTGTTTACATCGTAAAGGTTACTGATTTAAACGGAAACAGCAAAATAACAAAAGTTATTGTAAAATAATAACAATATATTTTTAAGAGATAAAAACATCTCTTGGTATATACTCTAAGAGGCTGTCCAACAAATTTGTTGCGACAGTCTCTTTTCTTAAAGTTTTACAACATAGTATGAGGATAAGATTTTTAAGCCTTTCAAGTGGCAGTAGTGGCAACTGTTACTATTTAGGCACAGAGGAAGAGGGTATGCTAATTGACGCGGGGATAAGCGCCAGAAGAATAAAAAAATGTCTTGCCGAGAATGGTATTGATTTAGCAACCATTAAGGGCGTTTGCATTACACACGATCATGCAGATCACATTAAAGCCGCCGGCTATTTGGGCGAGAGAATGGGCAAACCCATATATGTTACTAAAACAGCGCTTGAAGGAATGAACAGAAATTGGAGAATGAGCGAAAAAATCTATACCGCTCATCGCTTTATATTCAAGGAGATTAGTTTCAACTTGGCTGGCTTTGAGATTACGCCGTTTGAAGTTCCTCACGACGGGCACGATAATGTTGGATTCTTAATTAAAAAGGAGAATTGGTGCATGGCTTTTGCTACCGACCTTGGACGGATTACTCCAACGGTCAAACGCTTTATTACTCAAGCAAAATATCTGGTTATAGAGTCAAACTACGATGCCGAAATGCTACGCAACGGAAAATATAATTACTTTCTTAAACGTAGAATTTTAGGCGAAAACGGACATCTGTGTAATAATGTTACCGCAAACTTTCTGGCTGAAGCCTTTGAGAATTGTTGTTTTAAAAAAATATTCTTATGCCATATAAGCAACGAAAACAACACTCCTGAACTTGCCCTTAAAACCACTACTGATGCTCTTATTAACAACGGCATTAAAGTTGGCGAAGAGATTGACATTCACACTCTCAAACGCGATAAAGCATCAGATTTGTTTATTTTGGATTAAGAAGTCATTTTAAATTTTCTTGTAAAATTTCTTATATTACAAATTGGTTTCGGATTTATTTGACATATAAATTCTGTATAAAATTTAAATAACTTCTAAATTTTTATCCTTTTTGTTTGCGAGTTACACTCAATCTTGTTACCTTTGCACCCGCAAACATGCGATTAAGATGACTCCGTAGCTCAGTTGGTAGAGCAAATGACTCTTAATCATTGGGCCGAGGGTTCGAGTCCCTCCGGGGTCACTTATAGAGCAACCGAATGGTTGCTCTTTTTTTGTAGTCGGGACTCTCACAGAAAAGTTAACTCTCTAACAGATATCGGTCGAAAGGCTTCGCACTTTCTCCGTTAGTTCGTTGATTTTTGTTACACAAAAATTCGAGTCCTTTATCCAGGGTCACTTATGGGGCTGTGTCAAAATGTAATTTTTTTGGCACAGTCTTTTTTTTTAGCACAAAGGGGCTGTGTCAAAATACAAAAAAATGAATTAGCAACTTACTATCTGTAAGAACTCTGTTCAAAAATAACAAAGAAAAGTCCATCTCTTAGCCCTAAATAGGGCTTTGGAATGGACTTTTCTTTCTCTTAAGTTTTAA
>JAGBHI010000044.1 GCA_017935575.1 Bacteroidales bacterium
ACTGAATCAGGTTAGGTGTAAACTAAAACAGTTCACCAAAGAGACTGATGTAAACCGTTTCAGTTGTAATGTAAACTCTATTAGTTAACCGCTCTAAAAAGTGTCAACCTTTTCTAGGGATAGTCAATCCATATCCCTTTTAAATTAAAATCCATGGCTCCTTATGGACTAAAAAGATGTGTAAATCTGATAGTATATACATATAAAAAACGTGGAGCCGATACTGTTGCTCGTTCCACGATAGAAAGGCCTTCGCATTGCCCGACAAGTCGAAACGAGCAACGCTGAAAGCCCCACGATGATGAATATAATAAACTATATGCAAAGATATGGAATCTCTACATTTAAAGGAGTTTACATAATACACCCATTGGAGCGTCTCCGTTGCTTTGTTTTTGACTTGTCGATGAGTTTGCTAAGTTCTTCTATCGTCAAAATCAAAGCGTTCAGTTACGCTTTTTTAATATGTATATATTCACCAAGCAATATAAAGCATAAGGCTTTCAGCAAAGTGAATATGTACAAAAGTAATAAAATTTTTAATAATGAATAAAAGTTAGAACTCTTTTTATAATTATTTCGTAAATTAATTACTCTTCCTTTCAAGTTCTTGTAACCCTTCTAATTTCTTTGTTTCAAGGAATTCATAAATACCGCAAAGGTGTTCACGAACTCTACCATGACCAAACTCATAAACCTTTGAAACGAGTCCATCTAAGAAGTCGCGGTCGTGGCTTACGCAAATCAGAGTTCCGTCAAAATCGCGTAGAGCCTGCTTAAGAATATCTTTAGTCTTTAAATCCAAATGGTTGGTAGGCTCGTCGAGGATAAGCAAATTAACAGGCTCAAGTAGCAGTTTCATAATAGCTAAACGAGTACGCTCTCCGCCCGAAAGAACTTTAACCTTTTTACTGCTTGCTTCGCCACCAAACATAAATGCGCCCAAAAGGTCGCGTATCTTGTTGCGGATATCACCCTTTGCAACATCATCTATTGTTTGAAAAACAGTTAGCTCTTCATCTAACATCGATGCCTGATTTTGAGCAAAGTAACCTATCTGAACATTGTGCCCTAATTTAAGTTCGCCCTCATGCTCAAGCTCGTTCATAATACACTTTACCAACGTTGATTTACCCTCGCCATTACGACCAACAAAAGCAATTTTGTCGCCACGTTCAACGGTTAGTGTTACGTTTGAAAAGATGCGTTTTTCGCCAAATGCTTTACCAACGCCATCGGTAATTACAGGGTATTGTCCCGAGCGAGGAGATGGCGGAAATTTAAGACGCAATGCCGAAGTATCTTCCTCGTCAACCTCTATTATCTCAAGTTTTTCAAGCATCTTCACACGGCTCTGCACTTGAAGTGTTTTTGAGTATGTACCTTTAAAGCGTTCAATAAAATCTTTAGTCTCTTGAATCATCTTTTGTTGCTCCTCAAACTGCTTCATCTGCTGTTCTCGGCGTTCGGCACGAAGTTGAAGATATTGCGAGTAGTTTACCTTATAATCATAAATTCTACCCATTGTAACCTCAATGGTTCTTGTCGTAATATTATCCACAAACTTGCGGTCGTGGCTTATCACAACAACGGTTTTTCCGTTGCTTATTATAAACTCCTCTAACCAACCAATTGACTCTATATCCAAATGGTTTGTAGGTTCATCAAGCAATAGAATATCGGGGTTACGAAGTAACATCTTTGCAAGTTCAATACGCATACGCCAACCACCCGAAAATTCAGAAGTTTGTCGTGTAAAATCTTTACGTTCAAAACCCAAACCAAGAAGCGTCTTTTCAACATCTTCTTCAAAGTGAGTCATGTCTATTGCATAAAACTTTTCGCTCTTTGTGGCAACCTCTTCAATCAGAGCCATATACTCGTCGCTCTCATAGTCGGTACGCTCGGTAAGTTGTCGGTTAAGCTCTTCAATCTCAGCCTCCATCTGATGCAGATGAGCAAAGGCTTGCGAAGCCTCCTCAAATACAGTTCGTCCGTCCTCAGTCATAAGGTGCTGAGGCAGGTATGCTATTACCGTATCTTCAGGTGCAGAAACCTGTCCGCGTGTAGCATTACGCACGCCTGCCAAAATTTTTAACAGAGTACTTTTACCTGCACCATTCTTACCCATAAGGGCAATACGGTCCTTTTCGTTAATAACAAATGAAATATCTTTAAATAGGGTAGTACCGCCAAATTCAACGGTAAGTCCATCAACTGAAACCATAAAATTGTGATTATTTACGCGAAGATACAAATTAAATTTCAAAGAGTGGCAAATTCTGTTATTTCAAGCTCTATATCTCTCATGTTTTACAGCATGCAAAAAAAGAAGATATAAAATGTGTAATAAATGTTTTTTTTGTTTAAATTTGCGACTTTAATATCACAAATTCACACAATGCTTACTAAACTATTTGGGTATAATCCCAAAACTACTACCGTACGCACCGAAGTTATGGCAGGAATAACAACATTCCTAACCATGGCATATATCCTTGCCATCAACCCTGCTATACTAAGCGAGACAGGAATGGATAAAGGTGCTTTGTTTACAACAACAGTTCTTATGGCGGCATTGCCCACAATATTTATGGGCTTGTATGCAAAATTGCCATTGGCACTTGCTCCCGGAATGGGGCTCAACGCATTCTTTGCATATACAGTATGTATGGTAATGGGTTATTCATGGCAATTTGCTCTAACAGCTGTATTCCTTGAAGGATTGTTGTTTATATTGCTAACGGTAACAAACTTACGCGAGAAGATTGTTGAGGTATTGCCCGATACTCTTAAAAAGGCCATTAGTGCAGGTATTGGATTATACATTGCATTTATAGGATTAAAGAGCGCAGGAGTAATTGTTGATAACCAAGCTACATTAGTAACATTGGGCGATGTGTCAACAGGCTCGGCATTGTTAGGATTAATAGGTATAATAATAACCTCGGTAATGTTGGTAAAAAACATAAAAGGGGCATTACTTATAGGTATATTGCTAACCACAATTATAGGAATACCAATGGGAGTAACCAATATTTCAGGAATATTCAGTACTCCTCCTTCGGTAGAGCCTATATTTATGAAATTTGAGTGGAGTAATATCTTCACAAAAGATATGATTGTGATAGTATTTACACTACTATTTGTTGATTTATTCGATTGTATTGGTACCGTAATAGGTGTTGCATCACGAGCAGGAATGATGAAAGACGGCAAAATACCTCGCTTAAAAGAGGTGTTTATGGTTGATTCTATCTCAACCGCAGCAGGAGCTATTATGGGGACAAGTACCGTAGCTGTATATGTTGAGAGTGCTGCGGGAGTAAACGAAGGAGGACGAAGCGGATTAACCTCTATTGTAACAGGAGTCTGTTTTCTATTTGCTCTATTCTTAGCACCTCTATTCCTTGCCATACCTGCGGCAGCAACAGCCCCTGTATTGGTATTGGTGGGATTGATGATGATGTCGTCGGTGCTTAAAGTTAACTTTGATAACTATGCTGAGGCAGTACCTGCATTTATATGTATAATATTTATGCCACTATCATATAGTATATCTGAGGGTATAGTATTAGGACACCTTGCATATATTTTAATAAACTTATTAAGTGGTAAATTTAAGAAGGTGACGCTCGGAATGTATGTTCTTGGAGCCTTCTTCTTACTAAAGTTTATAATGTAACCAAATAAAATAGAATATTAACTGCTACAAAATACAATTATGAGTATAGTACAAGTAAAAGACAAACAATTTGCTCTTTATATTTCGCAAGAGACAATTAAAGAGAGAGTAAAAGAGGTTGCTGCAGAGATTGAGGCTGATTTGAAAGATAAAAATCCTCTCTTTCTTGTAATATTGAATGGTTCATTTGTATTTGCTGCCGACTTGTTGCGCGATATGATGTTCCCTTGCGAGATAACCTTTATTCGTATGGCATCGTACGAGGGTACTAATACAACCGGAAAAGTAAAACAGGTTCTTGGTTTGCGAGAGAGTATCGAAGGTCGTACAGTTGTAATTGTAGAAGATATAATAGATACAGGTTATACAATGCAAGAGATGTTACGCATACTTGACGAGAAAAATCCTGCCGAAATATATGTAACATCGCTATTCGTAAAACCCGAAAATCTAAAAGTAGATGTAAAAATTGATTACAAATGTTTTGATATAGATAACGACTTTATTGTAGGATACGGACTTGATTACGACCAACATGGACGTAACCTTCCCAATATCTATAAAGTAGTTGAAGAGTAGAGTTGTCAGTTTTCGGTTTTGTAAACTCAACCGCTCGTTGGGTAGTTGTTAGATAGCGAGAGATTGGTTTTGCCAATCTCTCGTTTTTTTATTATTAAACTAACAACTAAAAACAAACAACTAACAACTTTTAAATTTCTCATAAAGGCTCTGCATCATATGGTAAAAATTGGGAATAAACAGAGTACCCAAAATGGTGCTTAATGTCATACCAAATACCACTGCGCTACCCAAAGCAAGACGGCTCGCTGCACCTGCTCCCGAGGCAAACAACATAGGCATAATACCTACAATGAAAGCAAAAGAGGTCATTAAGATAGGGCGTAAACGCATACGACCGGCTTCAACCGATGCAGTAAAAATATCCTTGCCTTGCAGTCTGTAATCGGCGGCAAACTCCACAATAAGAATAGCATTTTTGGCTGAAAGTGCAATAAGAAGAATAATACCTATTTGACTATAAATACTAATTGGCAATCCCATAAATATACAGCCCAAAACAGCTCCCAAAATTGCAAATGGTACAACCATAATAACTGCAACAGGGCTTGTCCAACTCTCATATTGAGCAGCCAAAACAAGAATAACCACTACAATGGCAAGAATAAATATTATGGTGATAGATGACGAAGCCTCGCTCTCCTGATACGCCTCGCCTGTCCACTCATAAGCAAATGAGCCTTTCAACCCATTGTCAAATATGCTCTCCATTGTTTTAATAGCTTGCGAAGTGCTATAACCTTTAGCTGCAGTAGCCGTAATGCTTGCGGTAGAGTACATATTATATCTCGAAATCATATCGTTACCCAAACGCTCCTCAATAGTTGTGAAAGCCGAAAAAGGTACCATATCTCCGTTGCCGTTTCTGACCGAAAGTTTAAGAACGTCATTAATTCTCTCTCTGCCCATGGCATCGGCGCTTAAAAGTACCTGATAAATTCTGCCAAAAGCATTAAAATCGTTAACGTATGCCGATCCCATATACAGCGATAAAGCATTAAACACTTCATTCAATTCCACGCCCTGCATCTCAATCTTATCCCTGTTTATATTTAGCAGATACTGAGGAGTAGCACCCTGATATGTTGAGTTAACCGATGCAATACTCTTTGCCTTTTGACTTTCTGTGCTCATATATGCAATAGCTTTTTGTAGCTCGCCACTTCCCAAATTGTTTATATCCTCAATTTGCATCTGCAAACCACCACTCTGTCCCATACCGTTAATGGCTGGCGGATTAATGGCAAAAATAAGAGCCTCTTCAATAGTTGAAGCCTCGCCATTAAGCCTTGCAATAACATCGCTTACGCTTTCGCCCTTATCTTTACGTTCTTTCCAAGGTTTAAGAATAACAAATAAAGTAGCACTGTTTGACGATGCACTGCCGTCAAAAACCGAAAAGCCGTTAATACACATATAACTCTCCACTTCGCCATACCCCTTTAATATATCCGAAAGTGTATCAGTAACCCCTTCGGTGCGTTCAAGCGAAGCATTAGGGGGAAGAGTAACTGAAACAAGAAAGTAGCCTTGATCTTCTTCAGGAATAAACGAAGTGGGAGTCTTTACGAACATAAAAAATGCTATAGCAGTAATTACAGCAAAAGCAATCATAGCCGTAATCCAATGTTTAAGCATCAGAGATATAACTCTCACATATCCGTTTACGCACTTCTCGTAAAAACGGTTAAACCACTTATAAAAAACAAACTTAGTTTCGGTATTACGTTTCAAAAACAGAGCGCATAGGGCAGGGGTGAGTGTAAGAGAATTAAAACCGCTGAATAGTGTTGCTGTAGCAATGGTTAATGCAAACTGCTTATAAAGTTCACCTGTAATACCCGGAATAAAAGCCGTCGGAACAAACACTGCCAACAATACAAGAACCACACCTATAACAGGTCCTGTAATTTCGCGCATAGCTTCGGTTACAGCCTCTTTCCTCGAATATTTGCCACTCTCTAAGAGTCGCGAGGAGTTTTCAACCACAATAATGGCATCGTCAACCACAATTGCAATGGCAAGCACCATACCAAAAAGAGTAAGTGTATTTATTGAGAAACCAAACAGTTTCATAACGGCAAGCGTACAGATAAGCGAAACAGGAATTGTCAAAGAAGGAATAATAACCGCTCTGAAATTCTGTAAGAAAATCAATACTACAAGCATAACCAAAAGAGTGGTCTCAACCAAAGTAACAGCAACCTCTTCCAATGAAGCTTTAACAAAATTGGTAGTGTCAAGAATAACCTTGCACTCAACACCTTCGGGTAAGTTCTCTGTCAATTTCTCAATTCTTGCCTTAACCTCATTGGCAACATCTAAGGCATTTGAACCAGGTAACTGATAAATAGCAATTGCAGCAGCCGATTTACCGCTCTGCTTTGAAACAGTACCATAGTTTTGGCTACCCAACTCAATATCGGCAATATCCTTAAGCCTAAGATAACCACCCTCAGGTAATGCTTTAATAATAACATTGCCAAACTCCTCTGCCGATGACAATCTGCCCTTTGTTGTAAGAGTATATTGAAACTGAGCAGCACCACTTTGAGGTGGTTGCCCCACACTACCTGCCGAAACTTCAATATTTTGAGCCGATATGGCATTATAGACATCGGCAGGGGTAATACCCCTTATGCGCATAACCTCAGGTTTAAGCCAAACCCTCATGCCGTAGTTGCCTGCACCAAACACATTTACACTACCAACACCGTTTAAGCGGGACAACGGGTCTGAGAAATTAATGCTGGCATAGTTCGACAGAAAGAGTCCGTCGTACAAAGAACTATCAGCCTCCAACGATAAAATCATTACAATATTTGTTGACTGTTTCTTTGTGGTTATACCCTGTTTAATAACCTCGCTCGGAAGGTTACCTTCAGCGATATTAACTCTATTCTGTACCAATACGGCAGCCATATCAGCATCAGTACCCACATCAAAAGTAACGGTCAGATTATACTCGCCCGACGAACTCGAGGTTGAACTCATATAAATCATACCATCAACACCATTAACCTGCTCCTCAATAGGAGTAGCCACACTCTCGGCAATGGTTTCGGCACTTGCTCCGGGATATAGAGCTTTAACCTGTACCGTAGGTGGTGTAATATCGGGATATTGTGCAATAGGTAAAAACTCTAAAGCCGCCATACCTGCAAGAACCATAAGAAGTGCAGTAACAGTGGCAAAAATCGGGCGGTCAATAAAAAATTTAGAGAACATAACCTTTATTTAAAAACAGGTTTAACCTTCATACCATCTCTCACCTTTAGCAAAGCCTTTGAAACATATAAATCATCTTTGTCAAGGCCACTCACAACATATCTTAAACTGTCGTTTATCACATCGCCAACCTCAATGTGTCTATACTCAACAACCGAGTCGTTAACAACATAAACAAAACTTCCCAATTGGTCAAAACCAATTGAGGCATTATCAATAAGCAGAGCAGAATCTCTTTTTGTGTAGGGTAGTATAACATTTGCATACATACCATCTTTTAGCTCTCCGTTATGATTTTCAATTTCTGCCCTTAATCTTAGTGTACCCATTGATAACTCAATATTAGGCGAAACATAATCAATCTTACCCTTATACACTTTACGAGTAGGCTCGTCAAAGAATACCGTAACACTATCAAACTTATGTTCGCTATTCTCCCACAACATCTTTATATATTGATTATCCTCAATATTAAAATAGGCATACATCAAATCCTCTTGAAATATAGTAGCAAGCACAACAGGCGAGGCGCTGCCATTAACAAAGTTCTTGCTTGACATAGTACCAATAGTAACCCTGCCCCTGAAAGGAGCCTTTACATAGCAGTAACTCAGGTTGGTTTTTGCAAGCGATAACGAAGCCTCGGCACTCTTAACATCAGCTTCGGCAGCAAGCAGTTGCGATTCAGCCTCAATCAAATCAATCTCGCTTATGGCATTACTTTCGCTTGCCTCCTTCATTCTCTCAAAGTTATTTTTTGCGTAGTCTCGTTTGGCAGTCGAAATCTCCAATGCACTCTCAGCCTGCATAACATTATCCTTGTATTGAGTAGGTTCAATAAGGAAGAGGAGTTTTCCCTCCTCAACCCTACTGCCTGCATCGTAAAACGACTCCTCAAGATACCCGCTTACACGTGCAACAAGATTAACGCTGTTTTGTGCCGAGACATACCCCGGATAACTTTTACTCAAAGTAATATCCTTAATAACAGGTTTTGCAACACTGATAGGGGGCATAGCCTCATATCCGCTCAGCAGATTATCATCGCAACTGCTGAAAGCACTACAAAACAGAACAAGCGAACAAAAAATAAACCATTTCATATTATAATAATTTTATTACTACGTTGCATTTAGTGCTAATTAGGAATTAGTAATTGTCTCTCATTCCTCATTCCTAATTATATCAATAACACCCCAACGCCCTATATAAGTTTACCAAAGCAGTAAGAGCATTGCCTTCGGCTGCAACCAATGAGTTTTGATACTCCAACAACGAACGTTGAGCATCTAAAACATTTTGGAAATCGCTAAGCCCGCGTTTATACAAATCGAGCGATAATGAAAGCATAAGCTCTCCCTGAATAACCAACTCTCTTAAACTGACAATCTGTTTGATACGTCCCTTATAAGCCGACATGGCACTGCTTACCTCTTCGGCGGCTTTAAGAACAACGGAGTTATAATTCCTGACACTTGAATCATATTCAGCCTTACTCTTTTTCAGAGCATTAAAATTTGATGCACCCTGAAAAATATTCCAACTTATACGAGGAGTAAGCGAGTAGGTGATACTATTATTCTTAAAAGTTCGGTTAAGATCCTGTCCTTGAAAACCAAAACTGCCGTCAACATAAAATTGAGGAGAGAAATTCCGCTTAGCACCCGTAATACCCTCTTTAGCCGATTTTGATTTAAGTAAAGCGGCAGCAACATCAGGTCTTTTGGTAAGCATTTCGGAGCTATTGCCAATAGCAACAATATCAATATATTTGGGAATATTGCTCGGAACAGCCAAATGGTCGTAAATATTCTGCGGAAACTCGCCAACCAACATAGCTATGGTGTTAATCTGCTTATCAATAGAACTTTGCAATACAGGAACCGAAGCTTTTGTACTATAATAAACCGATTTAGCCTGAGCAATATCTAATTGCGAGGCAAGTCCCGCATAATACCTCTTTTCGGTAATATTCAAAATCTCCTTCTGAGAATCAATGTTTTTTACAGCAACAATCAGTTGCTGTTGCATAGTCCTTAAACTACCGTAGTAGGTAACCATATCGGCAGTAAGCGATATAATAGCTGCATTATACAACTCAATCTCAGCCTCATAACCATACTTAGCACTCTTGGCGGCAGCCCTTATCCTTCCAAAAATATCAATCTCCCAGCTCGCATTTAAGGCAAACAACCAATTGCTTTGAGTAACATCACCATCATAGTTTGTGGCATCGTCAAGGTTTCTGCTACTTTTTGAAGTGCTCCAGCCTCTCTCCAACGTGATAGAGGGGTAGAATGCACTCTGGGCAATCCTATACGAAGCTCTTGCCGCAGTAATATTATCGTAGGCAGCATAAATATCCTGATTATTATTTATTGCAAGAACAATCAGCGAATCAAGAATAGGGTCGTTAAATTCTCTCCACCAATTATCGGCAGGCATTACCGATGTCGAGAAAACACTATCACTCTTAAATTGCGGAAAGTCAATATCAATAAAAGCATCGTCATCTTTACCAAAAACCGTAAAGATATTAAGAATTAAAAGTAGAGAAACTCTAAATCTCATAAACCCAAGTGTTACAATATTCACATATCATAACACCCAATAGGGCAGTATGGTTTAGTTGTCAGCTATCAGGCAGTTGTTGGTTTTGGGTTGTATGGTGCTACACACACCTTAGTTTTTAGCAATAAAGGCTCTAATAACTATTTATTATTCCTTATTCTTTCGGACAGAGCATGCTCTGTCCGAAGTTGTTGGTTTCTAGTTGTACGGTGCTACGCACCTTAGTTGTTAGAAAAACAATAAAAACACAATAATTTGCCAAAGGTTGTAACGTAATACTACGCGCTACAATCTTTGGCTTATTAGGAGTATTATTTAAAAACATTGTAATCATAGTTATCCTATTTGCCTTAGTAATCTTAGTTCTAACAACTGATAGCTGAAACTAATAACTAAAAAAAATAGCACTGCTAAGTAGTTGTAAATCAGTAATTTACCCCCCCCGTAGCTGCCGCTATTGTATCTTAAATAAAATTAGCATATTTTTGCATTAAAGTAGGAACAGAGCATGGTGTGTCTGCAGTCTTTAGTATTCCTAATGACTCTAACGACCCTAATGACTTAAATGACCCAAAGAAAAAACTATTAACCAAAACAAAAAATAATTATGAAACAGTTAAAACATTATGCAAGCATTATAGCAATGCTAATGCTGTTATCTCAAATTACGTTTACATCGTGTAGCGAAGATTTCGGACCGGATATAGACAAATTAAAAGAAGATGTATCCACCCTACAAAACACAGTGGCAGATTTACAAAAAGCCTACGAAGGAGGGAAAATAATCACTAACGTATCACCAATAACAACATCACAAGGCGGCTGGCAAATCACCTTCTCTGATGAAAGCACAATAAACTTATATAACGGCGCCAATGGAGCCAATGGTAGCAATGGTGAAGACGGCGCCAATGGAGTTACCCCATACATAAAAATAGACACCAATAGCAATTGGACAGTATCGTATGACAATGGCGAAACCTACACTCCCATAACCGATGCCTCAGGCAATCCTGTTTGTGCAAGAGGAAAAGATGGCTCCAACGGAATATCTGTAGCTGTACGCGAGAATAGTGAAGGCAATTACGAAATAATAGGCTATCTTGATGATAAGGACAATCCCCTAACAGTATTGTCCACACCCTACAGTTCAAATCCTTCAAATCAAATAGCCTCAATAGTAGAAAATAGCGACCAAGGCACTGTAGTCATAACCATGTCAAGTGGAGCAGAATACAAGTTCGTACAAAAAATAATCTATCCCACATCAATAATCATACTTACAGACGAAATATTTGTTGATGAAGAAGAGGGAATAGCAGAGATAGAATTTAGAATAAACCCCTCAAATGCTCGAATAGATAAGGACAATATAATAGTTGACCAAATTAGAGAATCGTATCTAAAGAGTTATGCCTCAAGTTATACCAACCCAACCCCCAATTACGAAATCGTAAGTTTGAATAACTCGGTAAATACAGAAGGCGAGCAATTACAAGGTCAATACAAGTTAACCATAAAACATAAAGGAGCACAAGGCAGATATGAAGAGATTTGTGTGTTGGTAATATCAACCTTAGATTCGGGAAATAACCCAATAGAGATATCTTCTGAAAAATTTTATATCTCCTCAGAGATACCTTGTAATGTAACGGTAACAGCGAGTGAAGGCGGAACAGCAGAAGTAGATAAAACAAAGGTATTTCCAAACAAAGAGGTAATACTCACAGCTACACCCAATGAGGGTTTTAGATTTGTAAATTGGACTCTCAATGGCGTGGAGGTCTCAAAAGAGAACCCCTATACAGCCACTGTAACAGCCAATAGCGTATATGTAGCCAATTTTGAGGTACTACCAACAAACAATGTCCACGCCTACGTTGACCTCGGCTTAAGTGTCAAATGGGCAACATGCAATGTGGGTGCGGACTCTCCCGAAGAATATGGCGATTACTTTGCGTGGGGAGAGACCACACCAAAAACAACCTATGATTGGAGTACCTATAAATATTGTAATGGCACATATGACTCAATGACCAAATATTGTACACAATCAGGTTATGGAACAGTAGATAATAAGACCACTCTTGAACTCTCAGATGATGCAGCAAGGGTAAATTGGGGTGGCAGTTGGCGAATGCCCACAGACGCCGAACTAAGAGAATTAAGAAACACAAATAATTGTACATGGACCTGGACAACTCAAAACGGAGTAAACGGATATAAAGTAACAAGTAATAAGAACGGCAACTCCATTTTTCTTCCTGCGGCGGGCTGTCGCGACTATAGCGGTCTCAGCGGTGCGGGCAGTTTCGGCAACTACTGGTCAAGTTCGCTCAGTGCGGGCAGCAGCTACTTCGCTTCCATCGTGGGCTTCAATTCGGGCCGCGTGGGCTGGGGCGACGGCAGCCGTTACTACGGGCGGTCTGTCCGCCCTGTTTGCGAGTAGTGTGCGGAATTTACCTGCCCCAACACGCAAATAAAAGAGCGTAACTCCGCCCCCGCGAGCGGTAGCTCGTAAAAGCGGAGTTATGCTCTACCAAAAAAAATTAAACGTCCAGACTAGCGTTTAATTTTTTTAACTGTTAGTTGTCGGTTTCGTAAACTCAACCGCCCTACGGGTAGTTAACAAACATTCGTTTGTTGAATCTGCTCACGCTCGACATAGTTTATGCAAGCATAACTCTGCACTTGCTTACTCGCAGATTTGTTAGTTTTTAGTTTTACGGTGCTACGCACCTTAGTTGTTAGAACAACAATTTGATAATCACTAATAAGCCAAAGGTTGTAACGTAATA
>JAGBHI010000045.1 GCA_017935575.1 Bacteroidales bacterium
CTTCTGGGAACCAACAGCACCAGTACATATTGAGGCAGTATTTACAGGACAAAGCACAGGCGTTGCAACAGCCGAAGCAACAGAGACCTCAATCTATGCAGTAGCAGGAGGCGTACAAGTAGAAGTAGCTGAAGCAACAGCAGTAGAGGTTTACTCAATAGCAGGAACAATTGTAGCAGAGAAAGTAATCACAGGCACAACAACAATAGCTCTTGAAAAAGGAGTTTACATTGTAAAAGCAGCTAACGAAGTTGTTAAGGTTATAGTTAAATAAGTTGTTAGTTGTTAGTTGTCAACTTCGTTGCCCCTTCGGGGTAGTTGTTAGACAAATAAAACAATAATCATTCAATAGGGAGAGGACTTCGGTTCTCTCCTTTTTTATTAGCTCAATTCTCTCAATTTTATTTGTTAACTAATAGCTGACAACTGATAGCTAAAAATAATAATCAAAAACCATTAATAATTAAATTAAATTGCTTACATTTGTGAACTATAGCAAAAATGAAAAAACATTTAACCTAATATTAATCAATAAAAACTTATGAGAAAACTGTTTCTATTTGTAGTAGCATTCTTGTTCATAGCAACAAGTGCTAATGCTGAAAAGTTAGCCGGAACACTTTCTTCTAATCTAAGTCATTACACATTTGACGGAAATTGGGAGTTGTCTAATGCGGCTGATGGTGATTACACCACTAAGTTTTGGTCTAATACCGATCAAGCGGCAGATGACCATATAACAATGACATTGTCGTCAGTGGCAAGTGTGGGAGAGATTAAACTATTCTTTGCAGACGGAGACAAACCTGCGGCAGCAGCGATTGAAGTTTCTGCTGATAACTCTGATTGGCAAAGTGTGGCAACCTTTACAGAGGGTGATATTGCAAGTGATAATACCTATACTTGTGATGCACTTGGAGCTTCAGCTCAATATGTGAGATTAAGATTTACACAAACTCAATCTTCTCGTTGGTTTCAACTATTTGAGTTTGAAGTATATGAGGCACCTGTTACCGATCTTACTCCCAGAACAATTACAGTTTCAGTTGCAGATGCAACAATGGGAACTGCATATATCGGAACAGAAGGAACAACATCTGTAACTGATCAAACAGGAGCAGTTCAAATTACAGCAGTACCTGCAGCAGGATACAAATTTGAGAAATGGACTGTTGGAACAGAAGATGTTGCTACTACCGAAACTTATATTGATAAAACTGAAGGAAGCAAAGATTATGTAGCGAACTTCGTTGCAAAAGCAATATACGAAGTATCTGTATCAGTAAACGATGCTCTTATGGGTGCAGTAACAGCAACACAAACAGGTGATGTTTATGAGGGAGATGAGGTAACATTTACAGCAACACCTTCTGAAGGATATGAACTTGTAAATTGGACTGTAGGAGACGAAGAGGTTAGCGATGAACTTTCATTTACAACAACAATCAATGCAACAGCTGAATATAAAGCTAATTTTAGAAGAGTTCCTACAAAAGCATCTATTTCAGGAGTTACTGCAAGTTTCTCTCCATCAACTTGGTATCCTATTTCAAATGTTACTGATGGAAGTTATACTTCATATACATATTATTATGGTGCACCAGAAGGAACAACAGTAACAGTAACTTTGGCTGAAGAGACAAATATTGGAGATGTTAAATTATATCTCTATAATGGCTATTCATATTATCACCCTGCAAAAGCAAAAGTTCAATTCTCAACAGATGGAGAGACTTGGAATGATGTAGAGGGTTGTAGTTTTACAAGTGCAGATATAGTATCTGATCCTGTATCAGGTAAAGGTTTAGTTACTTTAGATGCCAATGCTGTATCAGCAAAATATGTAAGATATTATGTTGAACAATTCCAAGGAAATTACTTCTATCTATATGAGTTTGAGGTGTATGAGGCACTTGTAGAAGTTGAACCAAGAGCAATAACTGTTGCCGTTAATGACGAAACAATGGGAACAGCCTATATTGTATCAGAGGGTATTACTTCTGTAGCTGATCAAACAGGGGCAGTTAATATAACTGCGGTTCCTAAAGATGGTTACGAGTTTGTTAATTGGACATTGAATGGCGAGGTTGTTTCAACAAAAGCTACATTCGTTGATCAAACAGCTGGAGATAAAGATTATGTTGCAAACTTTATTGCATTGGTAAAATACAATGTAAGTTTATCTGTAAATGACCCACTAATGGGAACTGCAACTGCAAGTGAAACAGGTGAAATGTTCAAATATACAGAGGTAACATTTACAGCAACTCCTACTGATGGATATGAGTTTGTTAATTGGACTATTGATGGCGAAGAGGTTAGCAGAGAGAATCCATACGTTGCATCAATTGAAGCAACTGCAGAATATGTTGCAAACTTCAGATTGGCTCCTGTTAAATTAGCTCTTATAGGTGCTGAATCATCAATGGCTCATTATTCTACTGCTACAGCAGATAAAATGATTGATGGAATATATGATACATATTTTGATACCTCTAACCGACAAACTAATTATGAAGAGGTAACAGTAACAGTAACTCTTGCAGAGGAATCGTTTGTTGGAGATGTAAAAATAAACTTTATAGCAGGCTATCGTCCTAATGCAGGTAAAATACAGGTTTCAACAGATGGTGAAACTTGGACTGATGTTGAAGGATCAGAATTTACATATGATGATGTAGAAGAATGCGGATCAACTTCATACGGAACAATCTACAGAACAACTGTTGATGCAAAGGGTGCAATGGCAAAATATGTAAGAATGTATGTTACAGAGAAGGGAAATTCATATTTGACAATATGTGAGTTTGAGGTATATGAAGCACCTGTTAATGTAGCAGCACGTACAATCAGCGTATCGGTTAATGATGATACAATGGGTACTGCTTATATCGCTATTGAGGGTATAACAGAGGTTACTAACCAAACTGCAGCTGTTAAAATGGTGGCAGTTCCTAACGGAATAGGTTATAAATTTATCAATTGGACACTTAATGGTGAAGAGGTTGCAACTTCAACCTCATTTGTTGACCGCACAGAGGGAGACAAAGCATACGTTGCAAACTTCATTGTTAAACCACAATTTGCAGTATCTGCAACTTCTATTGATGAAAACAAAGGTACAGTAGAGGCAACTCAAACAGGCGATGTATATGAGGGTGAGTCAGTAACATTCTCTGCAACAGCAGCAGATGGATACAAATTTGTTGCATGGAAATCAGGAGACGAAGTTGTAAGCGAGTTGTCAGTATATACAGTTACTGTAACAGAAGCAATTTCTCTTGTGGCAACATTTGAAAGAGATCCTGAATTAAATCGTTCAGCATGGACAGTATATGATGTATCTTCTGAGTATTCAGGACTTGACGGAGGTCAGTATGTGACAGGAGATAAAGCAATTGACGGAAAACTAACTACATATTGGCACACCGATTGGGATAACGCAGCAAACAAAACAATGCCTCAATGGATTGTATTTGACCTTGGCGCAGTAAAATCATTTGATGCATTCAACTATGTATCTCGTTCAGAATCTCAATCAGCAAATGGAAACATCAACGGATATAAGATTTATGTAAGTGATGAAGCTCCATCAAAAGATGCTTTGATATCTGAAATGACAGAGGTTCATTCAGGAACATTCACATATCCCGGACAAGAGCATAAAGTTACATTGGCAAATGCTACAAAAGGACGCTATGTAATGTTGTATGTAACATCATCATACGGAGATGGAGGAACTAACATGTTCGCAAACTGTGCAGAGTTCTATCTATATTCAAGCTCATACGCTGTAACAGTATCTTCTTCTAATCCTGAATTAGGAACAGCATATATTGGAGAAGAGGGAGTAACCTCAGTAGGATGTTCAGTAGAAGGAACAGATGTAGTAACACTTACAGCAGTACCCGCAACAGGTTACCGTTTCGTAAACTGGACCCTTGATGGTGTAGAGGTATCAACAGATGCAGTATATACTACAACAGCAGTAACAGAGGCTCGTAGTTATGTAGCAAACTTTGAGTTTGATCCTGTTGAACCACGTACAGTAAAAGTAGCATCAAACGACAAGACAAAAGGATACGCAGTATTTGTATCACCAATGCCAGAGGGAACAGCAACAGATGTAACAACCGGAGATATTGTAACAGTTGAAGCAATTGCACAATCAAGCGATGACTTCTTTGTAAACTGGACAATCAACGGTGTTGAGGTAGGAACAGAACCAACATTTGAGTATCTTGGAGCCGAAGCAGCAACAATTCAAGCAAACTTCATCTCTAAATACGTTGTAACAATTGATCAAGTAGAAGGCGGAACAATATCTGTTAAATCAGGTGAAACATATGTGGCATCAGGCGATAGAGTATTAGAAGGAAACTATATCAAGATGACTGTTACAGAAAATAATCGTAGTGAACTTAAGAAACTGTTTGTAAACGGTGAAGATGTATTTATCCAATATAAATACAATCCTGACTATTGTGTTCAAGTAAATGGACCAATGACTATTACAGCAGAATATGGCGATCCCATCTGTTACTTCACATACGAGTGTACAGGTAATGGTTGGATTGAGGCTTGGGAATCTGATACTTATGATGAAGTAGCAGAAGAAGAAGGTACATTAGAGTTACCTGTATCACCTGCAGGAGAGCAATATGCATATGGCGATGCTATACCATTCTTAGGAACAGCAGCAATTTTTGTATGTCCTGGAGAGGGAGCAGAACTAATCTCTATAACAGTAAACGGAGAAGAGTTAGAGGTATCAGAAGAGAGTGATATTATCTATTACGGCGACTACTTCATTGATCCTGTAGAAGGCCCAATTCATGTAGTAGCAGAGTTTACAGGACCAACAACAGGCGTTGAGGACGCAGAGATATCAGAGTCTTCAATCTATGCAGTAGCAGGAGGCGTACAAGTAGAGGTAACCGAAGCAACAACAGTAGAGGTTTATACAATAGCAGGAACATTGGTATCAGAGCAAGTAGTATCAGAGCAAACTACAATAGCTCTTCAAAACGGTGTTTACATTGTAAAAGCAGCTAACGAAGTTGTTAAAGTTGTAGTTAAATAAGTTGTTAGTTGTCAACTTCGTTGCCCCTTAGGGGTAGTTGTTAGACAAATAAAACAATAATCATTCAATAGAGGAGAGGACTTCGGTTCTCTCCTTTTTTATTATTCAATAAAACTAACAACTAATATTTTTTTTGTAAATTCGCATATTAAATAGATATAAAGTGAATATACAAGAGTTACATAAGATATTTCTATCTTATCCCATAGTAAGTACCGATACCAGAAAGATAGAGAAGAACTCAATCTTTTTTGCATTGAAAGGAGCAAATTTTGATGCAAATAAATTTGTAGTTGAGGCTCTCAATAAGGGGGTTGTATATGCCGTTGCTGATGATGAAGAACTTGCAAAACTTAACGACAATAGAATAATATTGGTGAAGAATGTTTTGCAGACACTACAAGCATTAGCAAGATATCATCGCGATACGATTGATATCCCGGTATTGGCTATAACAGGAACAAACGGAAAGACCACAACAAAAGAACTTATAACTGTTGCCTTATCTCCCGCTCATAATGTACTCTCAACAATAGGAAATCTTAACAATAGTATAGGTGTGCCACTAACTCTGTTACGTTTGAGAAGTGAACATACAATAGCCGTAATAGAGATGGGCGCGAGTCACCCCGGAGATATCAAAGAGTTGGTAAACGTTGCAAATCCAACATATGGTATAATAACAAATGTTGGTAGGGCTCATCTTCAAGGCTTTGGCTCATACGAAGGTGTGATATCAACCAAGTGTGAGTTGTATGATTATATTAATGCTAAGCAAGGAAAACTGTTTGTTCGTAACGAAGATGAAGTGTTGATGCAACGTTCAGAGGGAATTGATAGGGTATTATATGGAGCATCACCAATATTGAACATTAATGGAAAAATTATATCTGTATCTCCATTTTTAAAGGCAAAAATTGAGTGTGCAGGAGTCTCTTACGACATAGATACGAACCTTATAGGTAAATACAATATTGATAATGTAGTAGCTGCTTCGGCAATAGCCTCTTATTTTGGAGTACCTATGCAGGAGATAGCAAAAGCCATATCGTCATATATGCCCTCTAATAGCCGTTCACAATTTATAAAAGGCGAACGTAACAATATAATTCTCGATGCCTATAATGCCAATCCGTCAAGTATGAAAGTTGCCATAGAGAACTTCTCTGATGTTAAGGCTGATGAAAAAATGTTGATACTTGGAGATATGTTAGAACTTGGCGAAGAGAGCGAAAGAGAACATTACGCTATAGTTAAACTGTTAGAACAGTTAAACTTTACAGATGTTATATTGGTTGGGAAGGAGTTTTATGGAGTTACGTCGCAATATAAAAAGTTCTATACTACAGCCGAGTTAATAGATTGTTTAAAGCATAGTAATATAAAAACAAAAACCATATTGATAAAAGGCTCTCGTGGAATAGCTCTTGAACAAGCAGTTGAGTATTTAAAATAATGGAGTTTGCAGATAAGATAAAAGAGAGAATAGATACACCTATATTCCGACAGCTGTCAGAGGTTGCCGAAGAGGTTGGTGTGCCTTGTTATGTGGTGGGTGGATATGTTAGAGATATAATACTTGATCGCCATTCAAAAGATATTGACGTTGTTGTGGTGGGGAGCGGAATTGTGGTAGCCGAACGTTATGCTAAAAAACTTGGTAAAGGCGCACATCTTTCTGTATTTCGCAATTTTGGTACAGCGCAGGTTAAGTATCGCGGAATGGAGGTAGAATTTGTAGGTGCACGAAAAGAGTCCTATTCTCATGACTCTCGTAAACCTTTTGTAGAGAACGGAACTCTTGAAGATGATCAAAATCGCCGTGATTTTACTATAAACGATATTGCTGCAAGTTTAAATAAAGCAAATTTCGGAGATGTTTTAGACCCCTTTGGAGGTTTTGAAGATATAAAAACAAAAACGATAAGAACCCCATTAGATCCTGATATAACCTTTAGCGATGACCCTTTGCGAATGATGCGAGCAATACGTTTTGCAACGCAACTGCAATTTGATATCGCTCCAGAAACATTTAGAGCAATAGCCCGAAATTGTAAAAGAATATCCATAATATCAGGAGAGCGTATAATTGATGAGATAAACAAAATAATGAAATCTCAGCAACCATCAATAGGTTTTAAATTATTAGATGAATCGGGGTTGTTGGAGTTGATAATGCCTGAACTATCAGCACTTAAAGGAGTGGATAATGTTGAAGGTAAAGGGCATAAAGATAATTTTTATCATACTCTTACAGTGCTTGATAATGTAGCTCTGCGAAGTGATAATTTATGGTTGCGTTGGGCGGCACTTATGCACGATATAGGTAAGCCTGTAGTAAAACGTTACGACAAGAAAACAGGCTGGACTTTCCATAATCACAACTATATGGGAGCCAAGATGATACAGCGAATATTCCGAAACCTTAAACTTCCGTTGGGGGAGGAGATGAAGTATGTTCGTAAGTTGGTTGATTTACATATGCGACCAATAGTATTGGCTGAAGATATAGTAACAGATTCGGCAATAAGGCGATTGTTGTTTGATGCAGGCGTTGATATAGAGGATTTAATGTTGTTGTGCGAGGCAGATATAACATCGCGCAACCGCGAAAAAGTAGCTCGTTTCAAAGAGAATTTTGGTGTGGTTCGTCAAAAACTCAAAGAGATAGAGGAGAAGGACAGAATACGTGAATTCCAACCGCCTGTAAGTGGCGAAGAGATTATGGCTCTCTTTGGTTTACCACCCTCACGTCCTGTGGGAGATATAAAAGAGGCAATAAAAGAGGCAATACTTGATGGTATAATCCCAAATGAATATGAGCCAGCATATAACTATATGTTAAAGGTTGCTGCCGATATGGGGTTAAAACCTGTAAATAATGGGTAGCTTTGTTGTTAATCAGTAACTTTAGTTGTCTCTACTAACAACTGAAGATACTCAATTACACAAAACTTTATGGGTGCTTTTATCGTTTACGATATATACAAAATATACCCCCTTGTTTTTATTAAGCGAGAAAGGCGTGTTGCAAATAACCTCTTTGTCAAAAAGATATTTTCCGTTACAATCAAAAACTTTAATCTCAATTTTCTCTCCTGATCCATTAATGGTTATATCTCCATTTGTAGGGTTCGGAAATATCTCAAATTTCGACTCTTTTGTTCTCTCTTTAACTCCGCTCTCTTGAGTTGCAATAATATTGGTTTGATAAGATATTTTATCTTGTGCTGTGATAGTTAGTTTAACCAAATCACCACTATTAATACCATTAATATCTAAAATTGCAGAGCCCTCTGTTACAATCTTTGAATCAATAATTTCACCATCACACCATAGGGTTGCTGTAGCATAATCGCTATTGCAGTAAATTGTAAATGAGTTATTGTTTGTAGTTATCTTCTCATCATGAGTTATCTCCATAGGAGAAGGGGCTTTTGTGCGAACTATTAACGAGGGGTCGCCAAACAGAGCCCATTGGCAAGCAACATCAGCTCCACTGCCTTTATATTTGCCAATAACGCTTTTGTATGCCGCATTTATAACTTCACCAAAACTCTTAGTAAAACCAATAGAGTCTGATGTTAAAATACGAGCGAACTCATCTTGCCCTAACATTGGGGGATTCCAATATATTTGAGTGGTAAAAGCCATCATTCCGACAGCTCCAATAGGTTTGTTATTAGCATCTCTGCCTCTTAAAAATCCCTCTGCAAGGCATGTCCCTAATCTGAAATGTCCGTTTTGACAACCTGCTGCAATAATTAAGGGCAGTTTGTTGGTATTTGTAAGGTTTTTAACGTCGCTAACGGCAAAACCGGTAGTCTGCCAACTCTCAGTGTAGCCATGTCCAATATAATTTATTATTCCACATCCGCTATTTAAAGAGTTTTTAAGAGTATTTTTTGAGTTTGTTATAGAGGTTGTGTATCCGTACTCCTTAAGATTATTGTTCAGGTTAATAATGTGCTCATTGTCGGTTTCGTTATTGTCGCCTGTCTCATAAGAGTAGGGGTTGGCAATGCCAAGCGAAGAATTTAGCCATGTAGCCGAAGCATCAATGTCACGTTCGTAATGTATTGTCCTCTCTGCCTGTGTTTTAATATCTTCAACACTCTCTCCCGAAAATCTGCCAACCAAAACAGCAGGAGGATAGTCTGTTGAGTTTATATATCCATATTCGGCATCTGAGTATGCGCTATATTCATTAGGATCGGTAATACCGTAACTTATATGAGTGGGAACATCATTCGCATCGCCAACGAGTAAAAGATATCTGTTGCTTCTCTCTTTATAGAACTCCGAAACAAAATCTTTTATATCGCTATATGAAGAGCCAATATCGCTCATCTTTATTGTTTCGGTCCACAATCCCTTTTGGTTTTTCCACTCAATAAAAGGTTGTAAAGTCTCAACGTACTTATCTGCCGATATAATAAGGATTTGTGCTTTTGAGACAAATACAGTAGATATAAAAATTAAGATTGTTATTATTGGTTTAAACTTCATCTGTTCTATTATTTAAGAAATGTAATTTCGTATTTATGAAAATGATTTACAAATCTATATAATAAAAGATTAATACGGAAGGGTAAAGATGATAAAAAAATAAAAGAGTTCTGAAATCCTCAGAACTCTTTTTGTTGGCGGTGCGGACGGGACTCGAACCCGCGACCCCATGCGTGACAGGCATGTATTCTAACCAACTGAACTACCGCACCAAACCTTTGTGCTATTCAAGAAACTCGCTCGTTTCTCTCATTTGCGATGCAAAGGTATATAATATTTTTATAATAGCAATGATTTTTTATAAAAAAAATAAAGTTTTTTATATTAAAAATAGGTTATTTGTTGATAATCAGAGTGATAAAATTTGATAAAAATTTAATATTAATAGTCGCACTCTTTTTTTACACTGCCATCTTTGTTAAATAATATCTCGCAATCGTTAGGAGATGTTCTTAACTCTACCTTATATCCATAACTTTTATGTTCAATTTCAGTTATAGTAACACCATTGTAATTAGTTTTTAAGTACAGTACGGCAGGATTGGGCAGATGAGAAACAAGAGTTTGAGCTAATCCCTGTTTGTCATTCTCCATTTTTATGCACTCCAAGTTGCGATTGAATGTTAGTTTTGTCCAATCACTACATTTTACTTTAATTTTGCCATCGTCATATTCGTACTTGACAATCTTTTCATTAGGGAGATTATCCTTTACGAATGTTGTTATCTCCTTCGGAAATATCTCTTTATTTCCGTTTTTGTCATAGGCAGTTGCAGCAAAAATAGAAAGAATGCACATCATTCCTAATCCAACTAAAAGCAGTTTTAAACTTAACTTGTTCATAAATATAAATTTATTGGTTACACCCATTAAAACAACATATATATAAATATTGTTTTGAAGTAAGTGCTTGTTTATCCGCTATTATTATTAATTTTACACGTTAATATTATGCGCATTATCTTTAGGTACATACTATATACAATTTTAGCAATAGTTATATTTCTGTTGCTGTTACCTACAATTCTCTATATCCCTGCTGTTCAGCAAGGAATGGCTAATTATGCAACGCAGGCTGCATCAGAGCAATTGGGTATGCAAATTGATTTGGAGAAAGTCAGAATAAGGTTCCCTTTGGATATAGAGTTGACTAAGGCTCTTGTTGTAAAAGCTGATGGAGATACAATGTTGCAATGTAACTCACTTGTACTCGATTTGAACTTTCGCAAGATATTCCGCAAAGAGATAATAATTGACCAACTTACCTTTGAAAAGACCAAATTCCATTATGTTGATAGTGCCGAAACTTTCAATCTAAAAGTAAATGTTGAGGAGCTTGGTTTAATGGCACGTCCCGTTAATTTAAAGAATGAGAGCATAACCCTCCCTGATATTATGTTACGTGGAGGAGATGTAACTCTTCATCTTGTTAGCGAGGTTGATACTACCAAAACTGCATCATCTCCATTGAATTGGGTATTTGAGGTGGCAAAGTTGCAATTGGAGGATATCCATTACACAATGACAACAAAACCTCACGAAACATCTTTACAGAGTGGGATTAATAATGCTTTGCTTACTAATGCAGTAGTAGATTTGGGAAAACAGAATATTACCCTCTCAAATGCAAATATTGACGGAGCATTATGCAAATATCTATCAGCACCCGCTACTTCCAAATCAGATAATGAAGGAGATTTTAAAGATGATAATATAACTAAACCTTGGGTAATTAATCTTGATACACTTTCATTACTTAAGAGTAATGTAACATACGGAGAGTTAAACTATTTGCCTGTAAAATATTTTGACCCCTCATATATCTCAATTCATGATTTAAATATTAATGCTGATAATATATATAATAAGGCAGAGGAGGTAGCATTAAACTTAAATCACTTATCGTTTGTTGAGCGCTCAGGTTTTAGAATATCGCATTTGAATACGGCTTTAACTCTTGACTCTTCAAAGGTCGCATTGCAAAATCTATATTTAACCACAAATTTCTCAACAATCAGAGGAAATGTAAATGCCGATGCTTCAATACTCAAGCAGGATCAGTATGCCAATATAAATGCCAATGTAAATGCATCATTATCATTACTTGATGTCCCATATTTTTTGCCTTCAATATCTGAGACAATTCCTTTATTGCCAACAAATGTAATTAACGCATCGTTAAAAGTTGATGGCTATATGGCAAATATTCATCTGAAGGAGCTCTCAGTTTCAATTCCTGACAATGCTCAAATAAAAATGTCGGGAGATATAGCTCATCTTACAGATGGTCGCCCTCTCAAAGCCAGATTAAATATGCAAGGCGAATTGACAAAGGGGGCTCTATTACAATCTTTTATAGCACCTAAAGATAGCTCCTCTATCATAATCCCAGACAGTATTGGTCTTAATGCAAATGTTGATATGCGTGGTGATTCTGTAACAACAAATGTGAATATTTGCGTAGATGAAGGCTCTATTGCGTTAAATGGCGGAGTAGATATTAAGGCGGAAAAATATAATATGAAATTGCTTGTAAATAAATTTCCGCTAAATGATTTTCTCAAGGATATTCATATTGGGGATATTACTACTACATTAAAAGCTGAGGGAGAAAAATTCAATCCATTGCAGGACGGTGCAAAATCAAAACTCTCATTTGAGTTGGATACTCTATTGTACAACAAATATTCATATGATAATATATATCTATCATTATCTCTTTCGCAAGGAACCTATTATGGCTCAATAGTAAGTGGTTGTAAAGATGCACTATTGAGTTTGGGATTTAAGGGTGTATTAACAGAGAAGAAACAGACTATTGATTTGCAAGGAGATATTCCTAAGATTGATTTTCAGGCTCTAAATTTGATAGACGATAAATTATCAGTTGCGTCAACTATTGATTTTTCAGCATCAGCCGATACGATAGGTATATATTCTCTTAAAGGAGGATTAGGAACTACAACCGTAAGAATGTTTGGAGCTAAGCGAACTTTACCGGGATTAAGTATTGATATGCTTGCGGATACATCAATAATGCGAGCCGAAGTTGAAGCAAAAGGTCTCTTCCTTGATTTCTATTCTCCTCAACCTCTCAATTCTTTTATATCTGCAATTGATTCGGTTTCTCTCTTAGTAGAAGAACAAGCAGACTCATTAAAGTTTGATATGGAGGAGATAAGGCGATGTTTGCCTCTATGCAGCTTGAGTTTTAATCTGCAAGATAATCCAATAATATCGGCACTTTTAAAACGCAATGGAGTAACATTGAATAGAGCAATGGCAGATATCTCTATATCAGAAAATAAGCCACTCTATCTGAAATCAGATATTTATGGTATATCATCGGGAAATATGTCAGTTGATAGTCTCAATTTTAATATCAATCAAAAACAGAATGCATTAGATTATGACTTTGAAATAAATGGTATAAAAAGTTTAGAGGCAAAAGGTGGTAGTATAAAGTTATTTGGTACAGCACAAGATAATATTATATCACTAAGTTGTTTACAGTCAGATGATAAACAAGATGTGGGCTTTAATTTCAAAGGAGAACTCTCTATGCTTAAAGAAGAGATGAAATTTGAATTGGTCTCTCCAAAACCAATAATGGGTTATAGAGAATTTGATGTAAACGAGGATAATTTTATAAAATATACCAATACCGGAAAAATTGATGCTGATTTTATGTTAACATCGGGTGAAAAACAACTTGCCTTAACATCTAAAAATGATACAATAGGTAATATCCTTTTTGTAAAGATGGCTAATTTAAATATTGGCTCAATATTGAAGCTATGGCCGCTTGCTCCTCCAGTTGATGGAGATATCTCATCAGATATGGGAATTAATCTATCAGCCGAGCGTTTTGGTATGAGAGGAAATATAACAATTGAATCTCTCTCTTATGATAAGAATTTAGTCGGAGATGTAAATCTTAAAGCAGGATATAAAGTACTCTCGGAAGGGGGACAGCAGGTGCTTATGGCTTTAAATATAAATAATAATGAGGTTGTAAAACTTGGTGGTAAATATGAACCGGAAGCAGAACAGCCAATGAGACTGAAACTTATGGTTCAATCACTTCCGTTTGCTGCTGTTAATCCTTTTATCCCTTCAGATATGGCTTCGCTTACGGGAGCGTTAAATGGTGAATTTTCAGTGTCAGGTAAAGAGCATGACATTAAAATGAATGGCTATTTACAATTTAATGGAGTAGATGTTACTCTACCAATGATAGGAACAACATTTACCATGTCAGAAGAGAAGATAACTATGACCGATAATACAATATCTACTTGTAATTTTGGTATCTCAGGTCCCAATAAGCAACCAATGATTATGGAGGGAACTGTGAGGTTAGGCAATATTGAAGAGACATTGACAGATATAGGCAAGATACAGAGTGATATATTGATAACAGCTACAAATTTTCAGTTAGTAGATGTTAAGAAAAATAATAAAACTTTGGTCTATGGAAAAGCATTCAGCGATATGTTCCTTGTAGCACAAGGATATCTTAATAATCTGATGGTTGGCGGAAATGTTGCTCTGCTTAATGGAACAGAATTGACATATACTTTACGCGATGGAGGAATGTCTAAACAAGAAGATGTTTCAGATTTGGTTACATTTACTGCATTTACCGATACCCTTAATCAAGATGAAGTAGAGATGAGATATAAACCTCAATGGGGAGTTGATATGTCTATTGGAGTATCAATAGGACAGGCGGTAAAAGTTGCAATGAATTTATCTCCCGATGCCAAATCAGGTATTGATATTCAAGGAGGAGGCGAGCTCCTATATACGATGAATATGCTTGGAGATACACAATTTACGGGAAGATACAGCATTACTTCCGGTACTGTGAGATACTCATTGCCGGTTGTGGCAACAAAGGTGTTTAATATTAATCAAGGAAGTTATATTGAGTGGAATGGAGATATAGCCGATCCTACTCTTAATATAACAGCCCAAAATAAAGTTAGGGCAACAGTAACAGAGAACGGAACAAGTAATTTGGTAAACTTCTATGTAGGTATTGGTATAAAAAATAGTTTAGAGAATTTAGACCTGACATTTGATTTGTCTGCTCCGGAAAATATGACTATTACCAATGAACTTGCATCAATGAGTGAAGATCAACGTTCAGAACAAGCCCTGTCAATGCTCTTATATAATACATATACGGGAGTCTCAAGTACCGAATCTAATTTTGACGCAAACTCTGCTCTTGGCTCATTCCTTTCAAAAGAGTTAAATCAATGGGCAAATAAAACTCTCAAAAATGTTGATTTGTCTTTTGGTGTTGATAGCTATAAAAATACAATGGGAGAGACCTCGTTAGACTATTCATATGAATTCTCAAAGAGTCTGTTCAATGACCGATTTAAAGTTGCAGTTGGAGGTTCATATAATCCCGATTTGTCTCCAAATGAAGTAGCTCAAAGTATATTGGGAGATGTTTCGTTGGAGTATCAATTGGATTCACGAGATAATATGCTATTGAAAATATTCCGTTCCTCAACAAACGATATATTGGAAGGAAACATCAGTGAGTATGGAGTCGGTTTTGCAGTACGAAAACAGGTACTTAAGTTGAAAGAACTATTTGAAATTTCAGGACGTAAACTTAAAAAAGCGGAGAAAAAAGCAACCAAAAATAAGAAATAAGCTATTGCGGAATGAGATGCTATTTAACCTAATGATATAAAACGATAGAGATGAGACAATATATAAACATATTTTATCTAATAATTACACTTACGGCTTTCTACTCATGCTCAACAACTAAAAGTTTGGGAGAGGGAGAACAACTTTATGTAGGTGTAAAGAAGATGGATATTGTTTCAACGCAAGGGGCAGAGATATCGTCTGAGGCACGTAGCGAAGTTAAATCAGACCTAAGTGTTAAGCCAAATAATCCTCTAATATCACCCTATATTCGCTCTCCGTTCCCTTTTGGGTTGCTTATATATACATATTGCCAACCAACAAAAGATAAAGGATTTAAACATTGGTTTTATGATCAGTTTGCAAAAGAACCAGTACTTATTAGCACGGTTAGTCCACAGTTGCGTATGAAGTTGATTGAGAGTAAACTTCAAAATATGGGATATTTTAACTCCAATGCAGAATATGAAGTCTTGACAAAAAAACGCAATCCTCAAAAAGCTAAAATATCATATACCGTTGATGTGGCAAAGGGGTGGAAGTACGATGAAATTTTCTACCCTGAACCGGTTGATAAATTGACAAATTTGATAGATAGTTTAAAAACTTCATCATTACTAAAAAAAGGAGCGCAGTATAATACAGATACCTTAAACCTTGAACGAGATAGAATAACCTCGGAGTTGCGAAATAGAGGTTATTACTATTTCCGTTCAGATTATTTGCGATTTTTGGCAGATACAACTCAAAATCGTTACGAAGTAGATGTAAAAATGGTTCTTGAACAAGAGATTCCCGAGTTAGCACTTCGCCAATATAAAGTTGGAAAGATTGATGTATATATTGAGAGTGTAAAAGGAGTAGGAGAGGTAGATACTCTAAAACAAAGGAGTAAGCGACCAACAGCCAAGCCGGGAAAATCAGTTAGGAGTAATAATTTAGTTGTTACATATCAAAAGCCTAAGAGAGTAAAAATGGCATTACTCCGCCGAAATATAAGGATGCGGACAGGAAAAATATACTCATTGGACGAGCAAAAACTTACCCAAACAAATTTAAGTAGAACGGGAATATTTAGTAAGGTGCAGATGATACCTATTCTTTCAGATACCCTTAATGGAGATACTCTTGATTTTAAAATAAATTTGACAATGGGCAAACCTCTTGAAGCTGAGTTTGGAGTGAATTTAACTTCAAAATCAAATAGTTTCTTAGGTCCCGGGGCAGATTTCTCAATATCGCATAATAACCTTTTGGGCGGAGCAGAAAAATTGACATTGAAATTAAATGGAGCGTATGAATGGCAAACAGGAGCAAATCAGGTAGAGGGTTCTGCATTAATGAACTCTTACGAGTTTGGAGCAAGATTATCTTTGACATTTCCACGCCTGTTATTATCTAAAAATTTAAAAAAGCAGAGACGCTACTTCTCTTCTACAAAATTTGATTTGGGAGCAAGCATCTTAAATCGTCCCAAATATTTCAGAATGTTTTCTCTTGATGCTGCAATGGAATATAACTTCTCAACATCAAAAGAGTCATCGCATATGTTAAATCCGTTTAAGTTGATATATAACAAACTGCTTAATACAACCTCTTCATTTGAGGAGACTCTAAATCAAAATCCCGCTATAGCATTGAGTTTTAAAGACCAATTTATACCCATGATGCGTTATGCATATACTTACACAAAAACATTTGGAGGAAATTCAAATAAAGTGTATATGCGATTAGAGGCAACACAGGCAGGAAATCTTATTGATGGAGTTGCTCGTTTATGTGGTATAAAAGGAGAAAAAGAACTATTCGGAAATCAATTCTCTCAATTTGTAAAGGGGCAGTTTGAATTTAAATACTCACGTAAAATGTGGGGAGAAAATTGGCTTGTATCACGTTTCCTTGTGGGAGCAGGACATGCCTATAGCAACTCAAAAGTAATGCCTTATAGCGAACAATTCTATATAGGAGGAGCTAATAGTATCAGGGCATTTACTGTAAGGTCAATAGGTCCGGGAAGTTACCGCCCAAATACAGATAATCCAAATTACTATTTTGACCAAACAGCAAACTTTAAACTTGAAGCAAATGTTGAGTTTAGGTTAAAGATATATGGTGGGTTGCAGTTTGCACTATTCCTTGATGCAGGAAATATTTGGTTGTTACAAAACGACCCTATGCGTCCCGGAGGTACAATTGAGGGAAAAACATTCTTTAAAGATATTGCTCTCGGAACAGGTTGTGGTATCCGATACGACCTTTCAATGATAGTACTTCGCCTTGATTTGGGAATAGGACTTCATGCCCCATATGATACAGGAAGGAGTGGATACTATAATATGACTAAATTTAAAGATAGTCTTGGATTACATTTTGCAATAGGATACCCATTTTAGTTAAAACATAATATATTCTCACCCCCAACCTTTCTCCGGCAGAGAGGGAAGAGATTGCTATCCCCATAAATTCTGATGTTAAAGGAGTGTTGTTAGTTAAGGTTAATTCAGAGGTAATAAAGGTCGCAATCTAAAACAACCATAGAAAATAATCACATTTTATTCGGGTAGCTATCTAAGAACCTTTTCAAATATGCAAATCTCAGAGGGTTAAAAAACTTGTTAGACAACCTCATTTTTGTTTTTAGGGATAAATCTTGATTAAATTTAATAATATTCTCCTAATTTATTTGTTTTTTAGAAAAATATATTTATATTTCGGGAAATTAGTATTAACCATATAAAAAATATAGGGGTATGAAACGAATAGCAAAAATAATTAGTAGATTGGTTTTATTAACACTGCTAATATTAACCTCAAACAATACTATAACAATAAATATTAATATAGAAGAAACTTCTACATATAGTATAGAAGTGGTAGATTTAAGTAACAATTCTGTTCAAACAATTGTTCCTGAGATAAAAGTACAAGCAGGAGAGTATGAGCATACAATAAATCTCCCCAATGGCAACTATGTAGTTGCATGTTGTTTAAATGGGAATATTAATAGTAAAAAAGTTCAGGTAAAATAAAAAACATTATGAACCGATTATTAAAATATTTATTAAGAACATTTGCGATATTGTTATTTACGATATCAAATGTATCCCCAATTCAGGGCGAATTGTGGCAGTGGAATAAAGAGTGGCATGATGACTATTACACAAATAGACTTACAAAGAATGCCGATTATATTATTATTGCCACAAGTAAGGGCGTTGTAAAACTTAACAAAACAGACAATACCTTTTATAATGCCTCAAATGAATATTTGATAGATGAAAAGTGCAAAATAACCGCTATTCTTGCTCAAGGCAATGACACACTCTATTACTCAGATGGATATTATGGAGTAAGTTTGTTTGATGGAAATACAACAAAGAGTTATTATTATCCTTTACCCGTTTCCGATAATGGTGAATGTTATTCTTATTCATTACTCTTAGATTCTTTGAACGATATTTGGATTAATTTTAGAGGATATTTTAGTAAACCAACGGAGTTTAATATATTCCCAATAAATCAACCATATAAAATTCAAGATGCTATTTATGGAGCACCTACAGCGGTAATAATGGATATGGCAATTGATAGCAAAGGAGATTTGTGGATGGCAACTTATGGACTTTTTTACCAAGTAGTGTGCCTTCAAAATCAACAAAATTCTCCAATTGATGTAATAAGTGGAAAAGAAAAACAGGCAACCTCTATTGTGGTTGATTTTGATGATAATATATGGCTTACTTCAGATGATGGAATACATTGCTATAATCAAGAAACAGGCAAAGATAGTATTATGACAAATGCTACTAACCCTAATATCCCTGCTGTTCAATTTTATGCTAACGACATAGATGATAATGGTAATATTTGGTTTACATCTGAGAGTAATTTGCTAAAATGGAATGGTTCTGAATTTACGACATACACCTGCAATGGCTACGAGGAGGCTCGCTCAATACTTTGTGATGAGGATATTGTTTGGGTGTTATTAAAGAACGATAAGTTGTTGAAGTTCCAAAACAATGAATTTAAGACAATTGATTTATCTCCTGCTGTAACAGGTATTAAAGAGAGTATAGCAGAAGTTAGCAACACCAAAGCATACGTTTCAAATGGAGTGTTATATGTTGAGAATGCAGAGGGTATTAACTCTGTTGAGGTTTATGATGCAACAGGCAGGGTAATAACTTCTGGTAGTTACAATAGTAGTTCGGTTCAAATACAACTGCCTTCAACCCTTAAAGGTGTGATATTGGTAAAAGTTAATTATGAAGTTGTGAAAATAGTAATTTAACAATCATAATCAATTGTAATATATGAATTTGAGGTAAGGTCTTTTGTCCTTACCTCATTTTTTGTTATGAACAATGAGCAGTTTGCTATAATGCGTAAAATGTAGTAATTTTGCAGGCGAAAAAGAGATAAAGAAATATTAAACAGTTTTTTTACTAAAATTGAATATATGAAATTTAACAGCGACAATTGGAAAGGTTTTAAGGGAGATGTTTGGCGTGACGAAATAAATGTCCGCGATTTTATTCAAACAAACTATACTCCTTATGATGGCGATGAAAGTTTTTTAGTACCATCGTCTGAGAAGACTCATAAAGTGTGGAATAAGCTAACCGAAATGTTTAAGGTTGAGCGTGAACGTGGTGTTTACGATGCCGAAACCAAATTGCCACAAACAATAACAACATACGGACCCGGCTACATTGATAAAGATAATGAAGTTGTAGTAGGTTTGCAAACAGATGCTCCTTTAAAACGCGGTATCTTCCCAAAAGGAGGAATACGTATGGTAGAGAATAGCTTGAATGCTTATGGCTATGAGTTAGACCCCATGACAAAAGAGATATTTACAAAATATCGTAAAACGCATAACGAAGGAGTCTTCTCGGCATACACCGAAGAGATGTTAGAGGCACGTCGTTCAGCAATTATTACAGGTTTGCCTGATGCATACGGACGTGGTCGTATCATAGGCGACTATCGTCGTGTAGCATTGTACGGAACAGAAGTCCTTATTGCAGAGAAAAAACATTTCCAAAAACGTTTGGATATACAAGAGATAACAGAAGAGACAATACGTAGTCGCGAAGAGGTTACCGAACAAATCAAAGCTCTAAAGGACTTTGAAAAGATGTGTGCAGGGTACGGATTTGATGTAACACGCCCTGCAAAAGATGCACGCGAAGCAGTCCAATTTGTATATTTGGCATACTTGGCAGCAGTAAAAGACCAAGATGGAGCAGCAATGTCTATAGGACGTACAGCAACATTCTTGGATATCTATATTGAAAAAGATATACGTGAAGGAAAACTAACTGAAGAGGAGGCTCAAGAGTTAGTTGACCAAATGATTATAAAACTTCGTATAGTACGTTTCTTGCGTACACCGGAATACAACGACCTATTCTCAGGAGACCCTGTATGGGTAACCGAGTCGTTGGGAGGTATGGGAATAGACGGAAGAACATTGGTAACAAAAACATGTTATCGTTATCTTCATACCCTATATAACTTAGGTCCCGCACCAGAGCCAAACCTAACAGTACTATGGGCAGAAAAACTACCTGAAAATTGGAAGAAATATTGTGCAAAAGTATCAATTGATACATCAGCAATCCAATATGAGAATGACGATTTAATGCGTGTAGAATATGGTGATGACTACGGAATAGCATGTTGCGTATCGCCTATGAAGATAGGAAAACAGATGCAATACTTCGGTGCGCGTGCCAATCTTGCCAAATGTTTGCTGTATGCAATAAACGGTGGACGTGATGAGATAAGCGGAGTACAAGTAGCGCCACGCTTTGCTCCTATAACCAGCGAATATCTTGATTATGAAGAGGTAATGCAAAAATACTCTCAAATGATGCGTTGGTTGGCAAAAGTCTATATCAATGCATTGAAGATAATTCACTATATGCACGATAAATATGCATATGAAGCATTTGAGATGAGTTTGCACGATGGTAGAGTAGAGCGTATCCGTGCGACAGGAATTGCTGGATTGTCTATTGTTGCCGATTCATTAGCTGCGATACGCGATTGCAAAGTAAAAGTAATTCGCGATGAGCGAGGTTTGGCAGTAGGATTTGAGCGTGAAGGAGATTATGTTCCTTTCGGAAACAATTGTGATAGCACTGATAAGATAGCAGTTGATATAACAGAGCGTTTTATGGAGTATCTTCGTCAACACGAAACATACCGTAACGCAACACCAACACAATCAATACTTACAATTACAAGTAATGTTGTATATGGTAAGAAAACAGGCTCAACTCCTGATGGACGAAAAGGCGGAACACCATTTGCACCGGGAGCTAACCCAATGAACGGGCGCGATATAAAAGGAGCTGTTGCAGCTTTGGCATCTGTTGCAAAACTTCCATTCCAACATGCACATGACGGAATATCATATACATTTGCAATATCTCCTGCCGCATTAGGAAAAGAGAACGAAACGAGAGTAAATAACCTTGTAGGACTACTTGATGGATACTTTACTCCAACAGGAGGACAACATTTGAACGTAAACGTATTTGATGCAGATCTTTTGATAGATGCAATGGAGCACCCCGAGAAATATCCTCAATTAACAATTCGTGTATCGGGATATGCAGTAAACTTTGTAAAACTAACAAAAGAACAACAATTAGACGTTATTTCAAGAACTATCAACCAATCTATGTAAGTAGATAATGGAAATAGTTGGTAAAATACATTCAATAGAGAGTTTCGGGACCGTTGACGGTCCCGGAATTCGTTTTGTAACCTTTATGCAGGGTTGTCCCTTGCGTTGTGCCTATTGTCATAATCCCGACACATGGGATATTCAAGCCCAAACAAAATATGAATATACGCCATCTCAACTCTTTGACGAGGCAATGCGTTATAAAAATTTCATAAAGAGTGGAGGTGTAACTCTTACAGGAGGAGAACCTTTAATGCAACCCGACTTTGTTCGTGAATATTTCAGGCTATGTCAAGAGGCAGGAGTGCATACCGCGCTTGATACAGCAGGCTCTGTAATAACCGAAAAAACGCTTTCGGTATTGGATTACACAAACCTTGTTCTTTTAGATATAAAGGCTCTTGATGCTGGGTTGTGTAAAAAAGTATCCGGAAGTAATGGGCAAGCAACATTTCGCTTTTTAGATGAGTTGCAGAGTAGAAACATTCCAACATGGATACGTCATGTTGTGGTGCCAACTTTAACCGATAACGATACCTCCATTAAATCCCTAATAGAGTATTTAAAACCCTATAATGTAGTTGAAAAAATAGAGTGGTTACCCTATCATACATTAGGTGTCTTCAAATACAAAGAGTTAGGAATTCCATATCCGTTAGAAGGGATAGAGCCTCTCGATAAAAAACGAATAGAAGAGATAAAGAAGATGCAACAATTTATCAATAGAGAGTAGGGTAATTTCCCCCTATTCTTCCCCAATATTCTCTAAAAGTTTCTTAAGTTCCTCATCAGTTTGAAAAAGATAACCTTTGCAAAACTTTAATAGCTCAACACTCTTTTGAGCATATGCTTTTAGTTCATCAACTCTGCAATCGTCGCTTTGTAGTTTTGCTACAATCTCTTCAAGTTCGCTAACAGCGTCACTGTAACTCTTAATTTTATCCATAACAATTATCTCTTTTTAATCTCTGCCGAAGCGATGCCGTCGGCAAACATAATATCTATATTATCGTTATTATTAATCTCGTTTATACTTTTTATGGCGCGTCCATCTTTTATAGCAATGGAGTATCCGCGTTTTAAAATCCTATCGGGCGAAGATAGGTTTATATTGTTCTCAATCAGTGATAATTTTGATTTCTCCCTTTCAATAACTCTCTCAATACGCTCCTTTATAGAGGTTGATAAAATTGCAGAATTTATCTTTGCCTTTGTTATCTTGGTATTAACCTCTGAAGCAATTTTATTACCAAATTGCGATAGTTTCATTCTCTCCCTTTCAACTCTTTTTGAGATATAAGCAGGAATAGCCAATTCAATAGCGTTGAGTCTTATTTTATTATCATAAAGAGAGTTTTTAATTCTCTCAGTAATCTCTCCACTCAACTCATTTAGATATTCATAATTGGTATTGGCTCTTGAAATTAAAAATTCAGCAACGGCAGTGGGAGTTTTTACACTTTGGTTTGCAACATAATCCAAAACTGTAATATCACGTTCATGCCCTATTCCCACAATTACAGGTAAAGGAAACTGAGCAACATTTACGGCAAGTTCATAGCTGTCAAAGCAATTTAATTCTGAGGTTGCGCCACCACCCCTTATAATAACAACACAATCAAACAGGTCAATATTGTTGTAAATTCTATTAAGAGCATCAATAATGCTTTTGGCACTTTGTTCGCCTTGCATAAGGGCTTTAAAGAGAACGGGATAAAAAATATAACCCTTTGAGTTCCTTTTTAGTTGATCGCAAAAGTCTCCATATCCTGCTGCTGTTGCCGACGAAATAACCGCAATTCTTTGAGGTATAGGTGTCAATTCAAGGAGTTTATTATCGTCAATAACACCCTCCTCTTGCAGTTGCTTTAAAATCATGGTTCGGCGCATAGCCATATCGCCTATTGTGTAGGCGGGATCAATATCCCAAACCGTCAGAGAGTAGTGATAAAGAGGGTCAAATGCAACCTTTACGCAAACAAGCACTTTAATGCCTGCTTTTAATGTCATACCTGTTGAATATTCAAAAAACGGGCGTAGTTTACGATATGTGGCAGCCCAAATATTTGCTCTTGCTTTTGCAACAGTTCGTCCCTGTTCATCTTTCTGAACCAACTCCATATAGCAGTGTCCTGATGAATTCTCACGCAGTTCGCTTATTTCGGCAGCAACCCTATATTTATCAGGTAACGCGCTACCTATGGCAACACTTGCCATATTGTTGAGTTCGTATAGTGTAATATCTTTAGCCATGTTGCAACTAAAATAGTTATCTCAAATTTTTTATTTTAAAGATACCATATCCATATATTGGAGATGGTTTCCGCTTTCTATTTCCACACTCTCTTAACAAAGATGTAACCTCATTCGCTGTAAGTTGAGGCATTCTTTGCCAAATAAGAGCAGTACTGCCGGCTACAATAGGAGCTGCAAATGATGAACCGTATGCACATTTTATATTGCCGTCGGAGTCAATTATTGGACACTCTTCTCCTAAAGCTACTAAATCAGGTTTTACAACATTATTTTTCCTGTAACCCTTTGAAGAGAAACTTGATATTTCCCCCTTTTTATTAACAGAGCCAACAGCAATGATATTTTGTGCATCAGCAGGGGCAGTAATACCATCTTTATCTATGTTTCCGCAACTATTAATAACCACCATTCCTTTTTTAGATGCAATCTCTGCACCAATTGAAGATATTGCAGGTTGCTTGTTTTTGTACCCTAACGACGAAGTTAAGATATCAACCCCAATGCTATCTGCAATTTCAGCGCCTTTTACCCAAAAGTCCTCTTCGTAAGGAGCCTCAATGCTCAAATCTTCGGTACGAATAAGAGCATAATCGCATTTAGGAGCAACACCAATATACTTGCCACTATTATTTGTCATCATTATAGAGAGAACAGCAGTGCCATGGTTATGCTCTTTATATATATTCCCTTTAGGATTTACCACGTCGGTAGCAAACTTTATTCTTGTATAGTCAAACCACTCCGAAAGAGTATCAATACCCCCAAATCCTGCATCAAGAAGAGCAATATATATATTGTTGCCCTCTATCCCTTTTGAGTGTAAAGGTTTACAGTTCGTAAAATTAATAATCTCTTGCGATGCCCCATATATTGAATTGCTATTGCTTTTGCCAAACGAGAAATACTCCTCATCTTTCACCTTATCCCTTTTGCCGTTAAAACATATAAATTCTACCTTTTTTACAAATGGAAGTTGTTCAATAATTTTTATAGAAGAAGAGTCGTTACTCTCAACAATTATCGAGTTAAGCCATTTTGAACGACATAGCTCTTTTCCGGCAATATTGGTAATCTCTTTGCAATATCTCTCGGTTAAAGGTAAATCCTCTTCCGTTATTCTAATATTCTGTTTGTTACGGCGTACAATGGCTTTTTCAGATAAAAAATCAAGAGGCTTGTCTATTGAGTAACCACACTCGTTTTTGTCAGTAAACCATACCCTAAAAAAGAGAGAGCCCTCTGCATTAATAGGATAGGAGAGTATGCATACGAGAATAATAATTAAAAACCTCTTCATGATATTCTTATAGTATAGCCTCAATCTCTCTGTCAGATAATGGTGAGTTTATAAAACCACCACCAACAACTCTGTTCCCAATGTAGAATACTGCCGATTGCCCCGGAGCAATAGCCGATGCAGGAGAGTCAAACACAACAGAAACAACCTCTTCAGCCAATACTAATTTCTTTATTTTATAGGGAGTACCTCTGTAACGTATTCTAACAACCAAATCGGCAGATGATAATAGGCTCTCGTCAACAAATTTGCAACCGTCAATTTTCATTCCGTTTACAAATAAATCCTCCTCAAACCCAAGTTTAACGGTATTTTTAATAGGGTTTATTTTAGTAACATATGCAGGTCGTCCCAATGCAATTTCAAGACCTTTGCGTTGTCCAATAGTATAAAATGGATACCCTTTGTGTTGCCCCAATCTTTTACCGAGTTTGTCAACAAAATAGCCCCCTGCAAAACGTTGGTCAATATCTTTTACATTTTGGCGTAAGAAAGTGCGATAATCCTTCTCAATGAAACATATCTCCATACTCTCGGTTTTGTTTGCACTGCTCTCAAACCCACGTTGGCGCATCATCTCTTTAACATCACTTTTAATATATCTGCCTAAAGGAAAAATTGTTTGAGAAAGTTGCTCTTGTGATAATTGCCATAAGAAGTACGATTGGTCTTTCGTTCCGTCGCCACCCTCTTCAATAAAAAAACGGTTATTCTCTTCTATTATATTTACATAGTGTCCCGTAGCAATTTTATCACATTTTAATTTGTCGGCTGTTGCCATAAGCGATGCCCACTTGAAATTAGGGTTACACATAACGCATGGGTTTGGAGTTCTACCATTCATATACTCATCAATAAAAGGTTTTATTACTCCCTCTTTAAATTGGTCTCGAATATCAATAACATGGTGTTCAATGCCCAATCTGTTTGCCAAATTTCTTGCATCAGTAATAAATTGAGGCTCTTCGTTATCAGAAGTTCTCTCCCACATTCTTAAAGTGGCACCAACAACCTCATATCCCATATCCATAAGCATAATGCAAACAGCCGAACTGTCAACGCCTCCGCTCATTCCAACCAAAACTCTCATCTCTCCAATTAATCAAGTGAAACTATTACAACTATGCGAAAATACAAAAAAATAAGATACTAATAGATATAAATATCTATTCATTTGTTCTATTTATATGATATTCATATATTTTATATATCTTTGTACATCTTTTTTTTGAGGAAGAGTAATTAATAAAAAAAATCCATAATTTAACCAATAAATAATTAACATGAAGAAATTTTTACTTTGGGGATTTCTAATGTCATTAGTGGCATTATTCCCTTTTAAAAATGTTCAGGCGCAAGAGGAGCCAATATTGACTTTTGCTTGTTTGTCAGACTTGCACTCACAAGAGAGTTTGATTAACGGAGATGTTAATAGTGTTCAACTTCGCGGAACAGTTACGGCAACATTGAATGCAATCAAGGAACAGGAGAATGTTGATATGATAGTTCTCGGAGGAGACTATACAAGTGATTGCACTATTTCTAATGAAAATTGGTTAAAGACCAGAGAGTTGCTTATAAATGCAACACGCGGAGTCTTTAAAGATGGTCAAAAAACACCTGTAATCTATGTAAATGGTAACCATGAGTATGAGGTTGCAAATTTTGACAATCTGCCCAAAAATTACAATGCAGGAGAGTATTACGGAACACCAATGAAAACCGATATAGGTGCATTGGCTGCAGAGGATTGTTTTTATGAGACAGCAACAAATACTAATGGAACATCTTCAACAGTTAATCTATTGGCTGCTTACCACTATGTAGTAAAAGGTTTTGATTTTGTGGTATTAAATACAGGCAAGAGTATGTTTACAAACGCATGGAACTATACATACTCATTAGAATCTGTTCAATGGTGTGCCAACAAACTTGCCGAGATTTATGCAACAGATAAGAATAAAACAGTATTCTTCCTTGTTCACATTCCATTCTCTGATTCAAACAGCATAAGTGCGGCAAACAAAGGAATGGTTGCTGGCGAAGCAACAACATTGTTAAAATCAACTTTGGCACAATATCCTAACCTTGTGATGTTGTATGGTCATGACCACGGAAAAGATTCAGCTTACATTCGTACAGCAACATCACAACGCGTAACTGAGTACGGAACAGATGGCAATAAATGGACAGGAGCAAGCACAGAAGGGACAGGTTCAAGTTCTTCTACTCCACTATACTCTATCCAAAACTACAGCACTTCAAAATATTTGGGATACAACACTTATAACCTTGCAACAACCGATACTCAATCGTCTGATGCAACAATAACTCCATCAACTGTAACAAGTGGTGCATTTGTATTCCATTTGTCAAATGCAACAACCGATAATACAGGAGTTCAATCGTATGTACACTGTGGTTCAAACGGTCGATTCTCTGGTAATACCGATAACACTGCAAGCGGACAACAAATTTTTGCATATGAGGTTGCCAATCCAACAGCTTCAACTATTACAGCAACACAAGTAACAACAATTACAAGCGGTAAAACTTATTTGATGGTTGGTCAAAAGAATGGTCTATACTATGCCCTAACTGACGAGTTATATTCAGGAAATTCAACCAACCAACGTATGGTTGGTACACAAGTAACCATATCAAATTCAACAATTACATACACCGGCGATGCTGATATAATGTGGACATTTGTTGATAAGAGTACCGATACAGAGGAGCCCGAAGGAACATCTGTTGAGAAGAGTTTCTTCTCATCATTTATGGGTTCAATGCGTTACTATAACAACTCAATTGATGCAATGGTTGGTCCTGCAAACTCACGCATAGTACAAGCATTGATAGTATATGTTTATAGCGACCGCGTTGAGTTAAAGATGAAAAACTACGGAGAGAGCGGAACAATTAACGGAATAACAATCAATCAAGATTTAGATCCATACATTTCATACCGTACAGTAACTCACTCTGAGGAGGCTGTAACTGTTGCTCCCACTATTGCATCAGAGGGTGGTACCGTGGCAACAGGTTCAGAGGTAACAGTAAATGTTACTGCTCCCGAGTGGCACAACTTATATTATACTATTAATGGAGAGGAGCCAACAGAGGAGTCATCAAAAGCAGTTAACGGACAAATCAAGTTCACTCCTACCACTGCCGGAGATTATGAGATTAAAGTTGCAGCACAAGAGGGTATCAGATTGTTGAGTGCTTCAACATCGGTTACATATACTGCATCAGGAGATATGACTCCCGTGAATGAGTTCCCTGAAGGGTATTGCGATATTACTTCTAAAACAAACGAGAGTTGCGAGGTAAGTAATGTTGATAACGTTCACTCTCACTCATTGCAAGGCTTGACTATCTCTGTTGCAGGAAGTGAGGTTCTTACTCAAGCAGCAACAACTACTACATTCAACCGTTTACAAGATAGCAAACAATTTAGTGCTGCTCAAGGAGATGAGATAACATTCTCATTTACTAACGGTGCATGGAGCAAAAACGTTTGGATTGGTTTTGACTGGAACCGCGACGGTGATTTTGAAGATGTAAGAGCTGTATATGCCGGCGAAGGTCGTGTTGGTGGTAACCAAGATGAGGGCTCTATCACAATAGCTGTACCAGCAAATGCAGCATTAGGTCTCTCAATGCTTCGTATCATCTCTGATGGTGTAGATTGTACTGCAACATGGAACGAAGCGACACCTATGTGTGGAACACACGGAACAGGTATTATTGGTTATGCAGGTTCAATGCACAACTTTGGTATCAATGTTACAGAGGGTTCACAACAAGCACAAACATACTCAATTACTGCAAGTGTAAATAATGCAGAATACGGAACTGCTACAGTATCAGCAACTGACGTTGTTGCAGGAACAACTGTAACATTCACAGCAGAGGCAGCCGAAGGATATGAGTTTATTGGTTGGACTAAAAACGGTTCTACCGTATCAACTATGAACCCATATACAATTAATGTATCAGAGGATTTAGAGTTGGTTGCAAACTTCCAAGTAGCAGAGGAGAAATCAGCTCAGATTGAGGTTGCAGAGATAACAACCAACTTCTCGGCATATCAAACATACTATGTTACAAATCTTATTGACGGAAGCTATACATCAAAATTCTGGTCTGATGGTCCTCAATACCTTGATAAATATATAATGGTTGATTTGGGCAACCTCTACAATGTTGATGAAATAGCATTATACTTTGCCGATGGCGACCAACCAACAGGAGCAACTGTTGAAACTTCGTTAAACGGAGCTGAAGGTTCATGGAATTCTGTTGCTACATTCTCAAAATCAAATATATCAAATGTAACAGAGGGTGCTTATAATGTTAAACGTTACATCTGTAATGCCGAAGGAGCAGTGGCTCGATATGTTCGTTTGAGAATTTCAACTAACGATACACAATTCTGGTTCCAAATGACAGAGTTTAAAGTATTTGGTAAAGAGGCAGATCCTGTTGCAGAGCGTACTATTACAGTAGTTGCTAATCCTGCCGAAGGAGGTACAGTTACAGCTAATGATGTTGAGGGTAGTGTTACAGCCGAAGGTCAAATTACACTTGTCGCTACTCCTAATGCAAACTATGAGTTTATTAATTGGACAGACGAAGAGGGTAACGAAGTTTCATCATCTGCTACATACGTTGATAATGTAGAGGGCGATAAAACTTTCTATGCAAACTTTGACTTGATGATGTATTGCAAACCCGTTCACACAACACAAGGAACATCAACCAATTATGTGGGACAAATTGTAACTCTTACAACAGAGGGAGCGTCGGTTGATGCAAATTGGACTAACCCTGCCGGTGAAGCAAATGTTAATGGTTATACCAAACGAGTTAAAAACTTGTTTACTACATTTGCTGGACAAACCGTTACATTGAATATTACAGATAAAAATAACACTTGGGGTTGGACTCGTATATTTGCTGACTTGAACGGAGACTACACTCTTGACGATACAGAGTTAATATATGCCGATGCTGACCGTGCTCGTACAACACCTATTTCACAAGAGTTTACAATCTCTGCCGATGCACCTAAAGGTGAGTATTTGATTCGCGTATTCTATGCTGCCGGAATGGATATTTATGATGGAGCATGTGATGAATATACTCAAGGAGGATACTATGACTTTATGTTTAACGTAGGCGATGCACCTCCAACATATATAGTAACTGCAACAGCGGCAGAGAGAGGAACAGCAATGGCATCACCCGAAAACGTATTTGAGAACAAAACATCAACTCTTACAGCTACTGCCGATGACTCACACATATTTGCATATTGGTCAAAAGATGGCGAGCAAGTAAGCACAGAAAACCCATATGTAGTAACAGTAACAGAAGATGTTGAGTATGTTGCAAATTTTAATTTGGCTCACATAGTAACCATTGAGCAAGTTGAAGGTGGTACAATTACTGTAAAACAAGGAGAAAACAGTGTTGCAAGTGGAAGCAAAGTAAAAGATGGCGAGGAGATAACAATCACTGTAAAAGAGAGTGTTGGAAAACAACTTTACGAACTTCTTGTTAATGGAACAAATGTTTACGATGAGTATATCACAAACTACAGTTATACAACAACAGTAACATCGGCTACTACAATCACTGCAGTATATGGCGATCCTATCTGTAAGTTGACATACGAAGTAGAAACTTATAATTATGGAGAGGGATATATTGAAGTTTGGTCATCAGACTCATACGATGAAGAGTCAGAACAAAATGGAACTCTTGGGTTACCATTGACTCCTATGGGAGTACAATATAACCAGAATGATATTCTTGAGTACGAGTCATATATTTACATTTTCCCATATGTAATTAATGGTGATTTAACAGATTTAGAGATAAATGGTGAACTTATTGATCTTGAAGAGAATTATGATATATATGGAGATATTGAATGGGCTGTTACGGGTCCTGTTCATATAAAAGCCATAATTCAGGTAGGAATTGGAGTTGAAGAGAGTGATGTAAATACAAACTCAATATATGCAGTTGAAGACGGTATTTGCGTTGAGGCAGAAGATGATACTCAAGTAGAGATCTATTCGGCAACAGGTGTTATGCTTGCAAATAAAGCTATTTCAGGCAAAACAACCATTGAGATGAGCGAAGGTATCTACATCGTAAAAGTAGGCGACCAAGTAACCAAGGTTGTTGTTAAATAAGTTTTAAGAAACTAATATATATAGCAGGTTGTTCAAACGAACAACCTGCTGTTTTTATACCTATGGGGCTATTGTGTTTTAAAAAAATTAGCATATTTTTGCATAAAAGTAGGGACAGGGCATGCTCTGTCTTCAGTTGCCAGTTGTTAGTTGTCAGCACAAAGTGCCGCCCCTGCGGGGTAGTTTTTAGTTGTTAGTATCCCTAATTACTCTAATGACCCTAATGACCTAAATGACCCTAAGAAATAAAACATAATAATTTAAATAAAACAAACAATTATGAAACAGTTAAAATTACTAACCGTACTAATTGCAATGTTATGCATGCCAATAATAACAAGTTGTAGTGAAGACGAAGAAGAGGCGCTATTGAACCCTAATCATGACCCATATAACGGCCACGCCTACGTTGACCTCGGCTTAAGTGTAAAATGGGCAACCTGCAATGTAGGAGCAACCTCTCCCGAAGAATATGGCGATTACTTTGCGTGGGGAGAGACCACACCAAAAACAACCTATGATTGGAGTACCTATAAATATTGTAATGGCACATATGACTCAATGACCAAATACTGTATAGATTCAGAATATGGTACAGTAGATAACAAAACAACCCTTGAATTATCAGATGATGCAGCTCATGTAAATTGGGGAGGTAGTTGGCGAATGCCCACAAAAGCCGAGCAAGATGAATTACGCAACACAGATAACTGCATATGGACTTGGACCACACAAAACGGAGTAAACGGATATAAAGTAACAAGTAATAAGAACGGTAACTCTATATTTCTTCCTGCGGCGGGCTGTCGCGACAGTAGCGATCTCTACTATGCGGGCAGTTACGGCTACTACTGGTCGAGTTCGCTCAATCCGAGCGACAGCTACTACGCTTACTACGTGTACTTCGTTTCGGGCAGCGTGTACTGGAGCTACTACTACGGCCGTTGCTATGGGCTATCTGTCCGCGCGGTTTGCGAGTAGTGTGCGAAGAATTTACCTGCCCCAACGCGCAAATAAAAGAGCGTAACTCCGCCCCCGCGAGCGTAAGCTCGTAAAAGCGGAGTTATGCCCTTCAAAAAATTTAAACGCTTGCGTTTAAATTTAGTTTTTAGTTGTTAGTTTTCGGTTTCGTAAACTCAACCGCCCTACGGGTAGTTAACAAACATTCGTTTGTTGAATCTGCTCACGCTCGGCATAGTTTATGCAAGCATAACTCTGCACTTGCTTAGTCGCAGATTTGTTA
>JAGBHI010000003.1 GCA_017935575.1 Bacteroidales bacterium
GTATATCTCTTAAGAAGAGATGTACTGTAAAACTTTATTTGTTGTATATCAATATTTTAACTATTTAAAAAGAATGAAATTGCTAAATAATTATATAATATTTTACTCATGAATAAACATTTTTACTTGTATATTACAGATTTTTAAGTTTTTTTGTCTTAAAATTCATCTCTTCTTAAGAGATATACTTTTTTGCTAAACATTATTATTTTTATTATATTATAACAACAAAGGCTGTTGTGTATATAAGAATTGACCCCAAAAGTTTTTTGAACAAACTTTTGGGGTCAATTCATTATGAGTTTTTATTGCTACTCTAACAACTAAGGTGCAAAGCACCGTACAACTAAAAACTATAAATTACCTGTTGCGCGGAGATATTCGGTTTCGTATATCTTATGTTGCGACTGTGCTTCGATATAGTTGCTATATGATTGTTGCCATTGTGATTGTGCATCTAATAAATCGGTTAATGGAGACATTGATTGTTCATAACGATTACGCATTATTCGCAAATTCTCTTCGGCTTGTTTTAACGCCAATTGTGCTGTTTCAATCATCATATAGCTATCTTGCATATTACGCATTGCCTGCTCTGCTTGCAATGACAATAGCTTGCTGTTTTTATTTAGCTCCAATTCGGCATTTTCTAAATCAAATCGCGCTTTTTTTACCTTTCTGAAACCTTCTCCCCAATGAAGTATGGGTATTGAAACGGCTAACATTGCTGTTCCTATGCCATCTTTAAACTCACTTGTAAAGGGCATATACATTCCTCCGCCTACATCAACCATTGTCTCCATTTTTATATTACCAAAATAGGTATAGCCTGCCGAAAGGGCTACCATTGGCAACATATCGGAACGTACCATTTTTATCTGTTGTTTGTTTATATCGACACTCTTCTGTAATAGGCTCAATTCGGGACGAGCGCTTATATCTGCCGATAATGACATAGGGGCGGTTGTTGTAAAAATGGTATCGGTTAAGACTATTTGTGTGTCATAATCGGCTCCTATTACTCGGCATAGCGATATTCGGCATAGGTCGGCTCCGTTTTGAACCTTCTGTAATTGGTAACGGAGTTCGCTTCGTTTTGCCTCAATGCGCATCAAATCGTTTTGGGTTGCCATTCCTACTGAGAGCGCAGTTGAGGTTTGATTGTAGAGTGTATCCATCTGCGCACAATAACTCTTCATCATATCTACTTTACGACTTACTGCCAAGTAGGTCCAATAGGCGTTATCGGCATCAACTATAACGTCCATTTTTGTCATTCGTTGTTGCTCTTGGGCTGCCTCTTCGCCTATCTTTGACATTTTTCGTCCTGTCAATATTTTACCTCCGGTATATATGGGTTGAGTTAGGGTTAAACCTGCCATATATGCTCCGTCCATTCGCATCTCGGCTCCCATTCCTGCCATTTCGAGCGGTGTCATATATATTCCCATTCCCATTGCATCTACTTTGGGAAGGAATGAGGTTGTTGCTATTTTTTTGTCGAGTTGCGATTGACTTAGTTTATTGTCCGATTTTTGAACATCTTCGCTAAATGCCAAAGCCATTTCGCGACATGCCACCTGCGACAACTCTATTTTTGTTTGTGCTATACTGCCCAAGGGTAATAGCAACATTAAAACTAATATATATAGTTGCTTATTTTTCATAGTAATTATACATTTTCGGGTTTTCTAATACGGAATAGTGCGGTATAAAATATTGGTAACAATATTAGTGTTATTATTGTTCCAAATGTTAATCCGCCCATAATGGTTATTGCCATTGAGCTATACATAGGATCGCCAATTAATGGTATCATTCCCACTATGGTTGTGAGCGATGCCATAAGTACGGGACGTACACGTGATACGGTTGCTTCAACAACCGCTTTATATGGTTCAATGCCCTCCTCCACTTGCAAACGGTTTATCTCATCAACTAATACTATTGCATTTTTTACCATCATTCCTATTAATCCCATCATTCCTATTATTGCCATAAAGGTCATTGGCTGATTTGATAGTAACAAGAATGCTACTATTCCACAAAATACAAATGGGAAACATATCAAAATTAATATAACCTTTCGCCAACTATTAAATAGCAACAACAATATTGCCAATATTATAAATATGGTAAGGGGTATATATTTAAAGAGGTTCTTCATTGCGTCGGTTTGTAATTCGCCCTCTCCTACCCAACGCATTGTGTAGCCATCGGGTAATGGTATTGCCTCAATCTCATCTTTTATCTCTTGTACTATTTTGGCAGGGGTTGCCTTGTCATTATCAAGTGCAGGATCACACTCTGCCTCTATTACTCGTCGTCCGTTGAGCCTATAAACCAAATCTTCGTCCCACTCTAAGTTTACATCTTTAACTACATTGCTCAATGGGGTTGCTTTAAACATCTTATCTTGCAAATCGGTCATTGCTTTGCCTCCTGATAGAGCATTATTCAAATCGTCATTTGAGAGATGTACATTCATCATACTCCATACCGGGATATCCTCAATATTTGCTATGCGACTGCCATCGGCATTACGAACTTGCAAGTTTATCATAACCATTTTTTCTTGGTAGTTCAAAACGCCTACGGTCATTCCGTCACTTGCTGCCATTAGGGCATTTGCTACATCGCTACGACCTACTCCTGCGCGTAATGCATCGGGTTGGATATATTCGGCTACAAGCGATTTTCCTGCAGGCTTCCAATTGTTTTGTACCGAATATTTATCGACATATTCACAACGGCGCATTATATCTTCGGCTTTTGCACTAAGCTCCTTTAATATGGCAGGGTCAGGCCCTGCAAATTCAACCTCGACAGTGTGTGATGTTGATATTGAGAAATTGTATTTTTTTGTACGGATATATGCTTCGGGATAGTTTTCGCGTAACTCTTTTCTTATCTCCGGAAGATATTTTATTACGCTGTTATAATCTTTGCAATCAATTATCAACTCGCCGTAACAATCGCCACCCGATGTCATCGGACGTACAAGGCAATAGTGTGCCGGTGCACTTCCTTGACTTACTGCCACTCTCTCAACATGAGGATTTTTTGATATCTCTTCACTCATTTGCAAGAGTTTATCGCGTACCATATTTGCATCGGAAGCTGAAGGGAAGAAACACTCTACTACAAATTGCTTATAGTCAAAATCGGGGAAGAACATATTTTTTACTTTTGTCATTCCGAATATTGACAATATTAATATTATTGCAGCCCCTGTCAGGGTCAGCTTACGATACTCAATCAACTTACCTATTGTTTTTCTGATAAACTTATGTACAGGCGAGTTCATAACGCCCTCTTTTGAATCGTTTTTCTTATCGTTAAGAGGTAACCACGCTTTTGCACATATGGGTACTTGTATTAATGCTAATACCCAACTTACCAAAAGACTTACGCAGAGTACCAAGAAGAGGTCTCCGGCATACTCGCCTGCTGAGTCGGGCGATAGGTATATTGCAAGGAATGTGGCTGCTGCTATTATTGTTGCTCCCAACAAAGGCATTGCTGTGTTTTTACCTATTCGATATAGGTATGTATCTTGTGGCAATCCTCGTTTTTTGTCAATAAGTATTCCGTCCATTATAACAACGGCGTTATCAACCAACATTCCCATTGCTATAATGAATGCTCCTAATGATATGCGTTGCAGGGTTGTTCCCATTGCCAATAGTATGGGGAATGATATGGCAACTGTAAGAACCAAACCAAATCCTATTATTAAACCACTTCTAAAACCCATTGTAAAAATCAATACTAATATCACTATCACTACCGATTCTAATAGGTTAAGCATAAATGATGATATTGCCTCATCAACTTTATCGGGTTGGAAAAAGATTTTTTCGGTTTTAAATCCTACGGGAAGTGATTTCATCGCTTCTGCCAACTTGGCATCAACAGCTTTTCCTACATCAGGAACTATTACCGACGACTCCATTGCTATACATATTGCCATTGCTGGTTCGCCTCTGACAAAAAATCCGTTTCGTTGAGGCTCGGTATAGGTTCGTTCAATTTTGGCAATATCTCCTAAACGTATTTTACGTCCGTCCATTGTCTGTATTAGAAGATTACGTATATCCTCTTCATCTTCCACATCAGAATCGACATATACGGCTATACGCTCATCGCCTGTCTGATAACGACCTGAATTGACTGTTTTCCCTGCCGATTGCAATGCCGACATTATTTGTGTGGGTATTATTCCGTTACGTGTTATCTGCTCTTTTGATAATACAATATTTATTACCTCATCACGATTACCACCCAATATTATACGTTTTACGCCATCTACATCAAGTAGCTCACGACGCAGATATTTTGCATATTTATATAAATCGGAGTAGTCATAACCAGGCGCCGATAGTGAATAAAAGATACCATATACGTCCATCATATCGTCTATTACTATTGGCGTATAACAATCTTGGGGCAAACGCATTGAGGCATCGTTTACTTTACGACGTAAAAGGTCAAAGTGTTGCTCCAAATCTTTATTCAATACCGTCATTTTAAATTCAACGGTAAACATTGCCATTCCGTTTTGGCACTCACTTCTTACTTTATTTACATTTGGAAGTGCTCTTAACTCATCTTCCATGAATTGTGCCACTTTTAACTCTACTTCGTGAGCACTTGCTCCGGGATATGGCACAACTACCATTGCCTGCTTTGCCGATACGGCAGGGTCTTCTAATTTAGGCATCTGCATAAACGAGAGGACTCCCGCTATCAACGAAGCCACCATAAGCGACCAAAATATAATAGGACGCTTTACAAAATATTCTGTTATTTTCATTATAGCAATCCTCCTACATTGGTTTTACTGCTCTCCTCTATTGGCTTTACCTTTTCGCCTTGTTGTAAATGGTTTGCTCCTGTACGAACCACCTTCATGTTGGCATTAACCCCCGACTCTATTACAGCCTCCCCATTTACAAGTTTTTTTGATATTTGCACCTCTTGTTTTGTAACTGTTGAATCGGTATTGTATATCCACACATACGATTTCTCTCCCTCTTTAAATATTGCACTTAATGGGAGTTGATATTGTTCTTGATTGTTTTGCATTGAAGAGACTATGGTTAAATCAACATTCATTCCCGCTGTCAAGAGTTTTGCAGGTTTTTCAACAAAAGTCAGTTTTATACGATATAATTGATTTCCATCTGCCTTAGGATTTATACTTAATAATTTCATCGGTAGCTTCTCGCCTACTCCCGGGGCACTACAATAGAAATTTTTAAAATTAGCTCGTTGTTGATACTCACTAACAGGAATATCGGCAACTATCTCCATTTGTGATACGTCAAGGAATTTGAATAGTGCTGTTCCTGCATCGACCATCTCGGCAGGAGAGAAATTTACAGCCTGAACATACCCGTCGGTTGGGGCATATAGTTTTGTATATTCAAGTTTATTTTTATTTACCTTTAACTGTACTGCCAACTGTTTAAGACCGGCTGTCGCCTTTTCGTAATCGTTTACCGATACACTCTTTTGTTGATATAGTTTCTCAATACGTGCAACTTCTTCTTTCAATTGGTCGTATTGTATTTGCAATGCCTCTACTCCGAGTTTATAGTCAGAATCGTCCAACTCGGCAAGCAAATCGCCTTTACGAACATAATCACCCTCTTTTACATATATTTTTTCTATCTCACCCGGAGTTTTAAAACCAAGACTTATATCGTTGGCAGCCTCAACCATTCCCGAATAACTCTTCTCATTCTCTTCTCCCAAGATTGAGGGGGCAATTAAATAGACACTATTTATAAATTCTCCTTCGCTCTTCGCTTTACACGAAACAAACAATGTTGCCACTACAAGCAACATCAAATAAATTTTAGTTTTCATTATATATTGTTTTTATTATATTTCTTTAGAGGTTACAAATTTCTAAAAATTTTATCAATTCGTATTGTTTGCTGTTCCTTTATAATTGTTCTTTTTTACCTTTTATACTACATTTTAAATAAGAATACGTTTAATTTTTATTCAAATATACATATATTTGCATAATCACTGAGAGACACTATGAAAAATTACAAACAATTTGAATATTTAAGTATGATGATGATTCCACGTGATAAGTGGACTCTATTTCATAACAACGAACTGTTCATATCGGATAATATTAATGATAACGAGGGATATAGTAACATTCATGAACGACTAAAGAATTCATCGTTAATTATCACATCGCACCCCTTTAAAATAAAATTTTCAATTGCTATTTTATGTTTGGGCGGAAGTATAGAGATTAGGTCAAACATGAGTGAATACAAGTTAACAAAAAATGACATAGTTATTATTCCTGCCGGCACAATTGGACAATACAATAATATATCAGAGGATTGCAAGATTGTTATTGTTGCTTTTTCAATGGATTTTTTAAATACCAACCTTGGAACTCATAATACTTTACTAAATCATAATTTAATTTTTAAATTGCCTATTTTAACTCTTAACAACGAAGAGGCAAATGAGTTTATAAATATATATTCAAATATAAAGAAGTATATAAAAGAGAAAGACGATACTTATAAAAACGAAATAATATCAAATTATATTCAAATTTTTCAGTACTACTATTACCGTCTGTTAATTAAATATGAAAAGTTTGACAACAATGAAAACAAAAGCCGTAAGAGCAGAATATTTGACCAATTTATGCAAATATTGGAAGAGCATCATAATAAAGAACGTCAAATTGGTTTTTATGCCGACAAATTATGTTTAACTCCAAAATATTTATCACAAGTTATTTATGAAGTTAGCGGACGCCATGCAAGTGAATGGATTAAAGATTTTGTTATTTTAGAGGCTAAAGCTCTATTGAAAAGCAAACAATATACCGTTCAACAGGTTAGTGATATGTTGAACTTTGCCAACCAATCGTTTTTTGGTGTGTATTTTAAAAAAGCTGTTGGTTGCTCGCCTTTAACTTATCAGAAAGAGGAATAAATTGAAATACTATTTAAATAATATTTAACAGCTCTGATTTTACTAAATTTTTTATATATTTGAGGTAAACCTCGAATATAGTTTGTGCTCGCTGTAAAAAATATTGAAGTAAACTTCTTATTTCTTGCTCGCTTGTTGGTATATTTGAGGTAAACCTCGAATATAGTTTGCGCTCGCTGTAAAAAATATTGAAGTAAACTTCTTATTTCTTGCTCGCTTATTACTATATTTGTAAAATAACTTTATTAAATAAGATGGCTAAGAATAAGACTATATATGTTTGTTCGGTTTGTGGTGCCGACTCACCAAAATGGTTAGGTAAATGCCCCGCCTGTGGCGAGTGGAACACTTACGTTGAGGAGATTGTAAGCACTAAAACAACAAACAACAAAATTGAATCTTTTGGAGATAATTCAAAAAAGATAAAACCTACACTTATTAATGAGATAAAGACAAGTGAAGAGGTTAGAATGGATATGGGCGACAGCGAATTTAACCGTGTATTAGGGGGTGGTATCGTTGCAGGCTCAATGGTTCTTATAGGTGGCGAACCGGGTATAGGAAAATCGACTCTTATACTTCAAACAATCTTACGTCTCAAAGGGGTAAAAACATTATATGTTTCGGGCGAAGAGAGTGCAAGACAACTTAAAATGCGCGCCGAACGTATTGGGTGCAACGATAGCGAATGCTATATTGTTTGCGACACTTCATTGGAAGGTATTTTTACTCATATTAAAAATGTTGAGCCTCAACTTCTTATTATTGACTCAATACAGACAATTTCGACCGACACTTTAGAGTCGTCGGCTGGTAGTGTTGCTCAAGTTAGAGAGTGCGCTGCGGCTATTCTTAAATATGCAAAAGAGAGTAATATTCCTGTTATTGTAATTGGGCATATTAATAAAGAGGGAAGTATTGCTGGTCCTAAAGTTTTGGAACATATTGTTGATGCCGTCCTTCAGTTTGAGGGAGACAGACACTATATGTATCGCATTCTCCGCTCTATCAAAAACCGTTTTGGAAACACTTCGGAACTTGGCATTTATGAGATGCGACAAGATGGTTTGCGCTCGGTTGAAAACCCTTCTGAACTTTTGTTATCTAAATCTCACGACGGCATGAGCGGTGTTGCAACTGCTGTTGCTATTGAGGGAGCAAGACCTTTTTTAATTGAGACACAATCGCTTGTAAGCAGTGCCGTTTATGGTACTCCTCAACGCTCTGCCACAGGTTTTGATGCAAGGCGTATGAATATGTTACTTGCTGTTTTGGAGAAACGCGTTGGCTTTAAACTTGCTCAAAAAGATGTGTTCTTGAATATAGCAGGAGGGCTAAAGGTTAATGACCCCGCTATGGATTTAGCTGTTATCAGTGCTGTACTATCTTCAAATATGGATATTGCCATTGATAGTGATGTTTGTATGACCGGAGAAGTTGGCCTTTCGGGCGAAATTCGTGCTGTAAACCGTATTGAGCAGAGAATTTTGGAAGCTGACAAATTGGGCTTCAAAAAGATTATTATCCCTGCCGATAATCTTAAAGGGTTTGACAAAAGTAAACTTTCTATAAAAATAGTTGAGGTTAGAAAAGTTGAGGAGGCTTTCAGACAACTTTTCGGATAATTTATATATATGGTTAGAGATATTGACATAAGGGTTATTCCAAAGGTTGCCGCTACTGAAAGCGAACTAAAATTGCATATTGAACGAGAAACAGGTATAAGTGCAAAAAAGATTGACACCATAAGAATTTTAAAACGCTCAATTGATGCAAGAAAACCTACTATTTTTATAAATCTCAGAGTAAGAGTTTTTTGCGGAGAGAAACCTCAAGAGGAAGCTTTTGAGAGAAGAGAGTACCGAGATGTTTCAAACTGCAAATGTGCCATTGTGGTTGGAGCAGGTCCTGCAGGATTATTTGCTTCGCTACGTCTTATTGAACTTGGTATAAGACCTATTATGCTTGAAAGAGGTAAAGATGTTCATGCAAGGCGTAAGGATATTGCTCTTATTAGCAGAGAGCATAAGGTAAATAATGAATCGAACTACTCGTTTGGAGAAGGTGGTGCAGGTGCTTACTCGGACGGTAAATTATATACCCGTAGTAAAAAAAGAGGCTCGGTTGAGAGAATTTTGAATATTCTTTGTCAATTTGGAGCATCAGAATCAATATTATATGATGCTCACCCTCATATTGGAACTGACAAGCTACCCAAAGTTATTGAGAACATACGAAATCAAATTATTGCTTCGGGCGGAGAGGTACATTTTGAAAAAAAGATGACTCAACTTATAGTCAAAGGCAATAAAGTACATGGAGTAATATGCGAAGATGGTAGCGAGTTTTTAGGTGATGTTATTCTTGCGACAGGACACTCGGCAAGAGATGTTTACAGACACCTAAATAACAGCAATATTGAACTTGAAGCCAAGGGTTTTGCTGTTGGTGTAAGATTAGAGCACCCTCAACATCTGTTGGATTGTATTCAATATCATAGCAAAAAAGGCAGAGGAGAGTATCTGCCTGCTGCCGAATACTCGTTTGTAACTCAAGTTAAAGAGCGTGGCGTATATTCTTTTTGTATGTGCCCCGGAGGATTTGTCGTACCTGCAGCAAGTGGTGAAAATCAGATTGTTGTAAACGGCATGTCTCCTTCAAACCGAGGTTCAAAGTGGGGAAACTCCGGCATGGTGGTTGAGATACGCCCCGAAGATTTAACAAAGGAAGGGTTTAATGGTATTTTGGCAGGTTTGGAGTTTCAAGAGAGGTTGGAAGCCACTTGCTTTGCTAATGGTAAAGGTCAAACAGCTCCTGCTCAAAGAATGGAAGATTTTGTTAGAGGCAGACTCTCTTCTTCCCTACCCTCTACTTCTTATACTCCGGGTGTTATATCTTCTCCTCTACACTTTTGGATGCCTGAATTTATTACCCAAAGGCTAAAAGGTGGGTTTGAGCAGTTTGGAAGAAAGGCTCACGGATTTTTAACCAACGAGGCTCTTATGATTGGTGTTGAAACAAGAACTTCATCTCCGGTGAGAATTCCCCGTAACTCTGAAAACTTACAACATATAAGGTTAGAAGGATTATATCCTTGTGGCGAGGGCGCAGGTTATGCCGGAGGTATCGTATCGGCAGCTATTGATGGCGAACGCTGTGCCGAAAACTTAGCAACTCATTTATAAAAAAACAACTTACAAAGAATTTAATATTATGATAACTTTTTGTATTTCACTTGCACTACTTATTATAGCATATTTTACATACGGTAAACTTTGCGATAAAATATTTGGAGTTGACCCCGAAAGAAAAACTCCTGCAGTTGATCACCCCGATGGCGTTGACTATATTGTTATGCCAAAATGGAAAATATTTCTTATTCAATTTTTAAACATTGCCGGATTAGGCCCTATTTTTGGAGCAATAATGGGAGCTAAGTTTGGTACTGCTTCATTTTTATGGATTGTAGTGGGGTGCATATTTGCAGGTGCCATGCACGACTACTTTGCAGGAATGATGTCGCTACGCCACAATGGTGAGGGATTACCCTCAACCGTTGGCAGATATTTGGGCAATAAGGCTCAAATTGGTATGAGAATTTTTACTCTATTACTGCTTATTATTGTTGGAGTGGTATTTGTTTCAGGGCCTGCTAATTTATTGGCAATGCTTACACCCGAAAATCTTGATGCTACATTCTGGATTTATGTAATTTTTGCTTACTACATTATTGCAACACTATTCCCTATTGATAAGATAATTGGTAAAATATATCCTATTTTTGGTTTTGCTTTATTGTTTATGGCAATTGGTATTTTATGCTATCTTATTTTTACGTTCCCCGATATTCCTGAGATAACTGATGGCATTAAAAACATGCACCCTAAAGCCGAAAGCAACCCCATATATCCTATGATGTTTGTTAGTATTGCTTGTGGTGCTATTTCGGGATTTCACGCAACCCAATCTCCCATGATGGCTCGTTGTATGAGTAACGAAAAGCAGGGACGTCCTATATTTTTTGGAGCTATGATTACCGAGGGTATTGTTGCTCTTATATGGGCAGCAGCGGCAACATATTTCTTCTCGCCCGAAGGGCAGGAATTTTTTGGAATTACTGATGCTAAAGTAAATTCTGATGCCGCTTCAATTGTTCATATAATATCATACAAATGGCTTGGTGTTATTGGCGGATTTTTAGCAATATTGGGAGTAATAGCTGCTCCTGTATCAACAGGAGACACTGCTTTCCGCTCTGCCCGACTTATTGTTGCAGACTTCCTTAACATGGAACAAAAGAGTATAAAAAAGAGATTGTATATCTCTGTCCCTATGTTTGTTATTGCCATTGCAGTTTTGATTTTCAGCCTTGCATACGAAGATGGGTTTGAGATTATATGGCGATATTTTGCTTGGAGTAATCAGGTATTGGCAGTTATTACACTTTGGGCTATAACAATGTTCTTAAAGACAAAACGTAATGGCTGGTGGTGGCTAATCTCGTTTATTCCTGCAATATTTATGACAAGTATGACAACTACGTTTATACTATATGCTAAAATAGGAGTTGGATTGAGTTACAACATTGCTGTTATTTTAGGTATATTATTTACGCTATTCTGTAGCATTTGGTTTGTTGTTAAGAGCAATAAAAGGATAGAGAGTTAACGAGCTATTTAAACAAGACTACTAACACAAGTATAGATAAAGAGCGGAAAGGTGAACTTTTCGCTCTTTTATGGTTTTTATCTTTTTTAACAATAATATTAATATTTAATATAATTGTTTTGTAATATTAATAATCGTTGCTAAATTGCAAAAAAAATAAAATAACCAAAAAGGAGGTGAGTATGAAAAAGATTTTTATCTTATTAGCAATGCTAATATCTCTTGGATTAACATCTGAGATAAAAGTAATTCTTTAGAAATATTATTTGCAAAGTGGAATATAGAGTCTAAAAAGATGTCCTATATTTCTAATCCTGATTTCTTTAGGGGGTTAGATGTGTATAAGAAAATCATCTTGGAATTAAATCAATTAGAAAATCCTATTATCTATCTATTTAATAAGTATAAGTCCGAAACTCCATTGATTGAATTATTTATATCGGATGTTGTCAACAGAGGCAACTTTGATATAAAGAAATTATGGGAAGAAGCATTTATTGATGAGGACAACACCATAGTGTCTACTAAATCAAAAATAAATTTGTTTTATAAGAAAATTTTACAATTAGAAACCCCGAATAATACTACTATAGCTGACATTGAAAGTAAAGTAAGCAACACAGATGATTTCAGTGTTACAACATCAAGTAATGCTATAACAATAAATATTGGGATAGAAGAAACATCTGCTTATAGTGTAAAAGTAGTGAATCTAAGAAATTATTGTGTTCAAACAATTGTTCCCGAAATAAAAGTACAAGCAGGAGAATATGAACATACAATAAATGTGCCAAATGGTAATTATGTTGTGGTATACTATTTAAATGGTAATATAAATGCTAAGAAAGTTATTGTAAAATAATTTGTAAAAATCAAATATTATGAAACACTTATATTATATATCAATAATATTTTTGTTTATTCAATTATTCATTAAGATAGAAGTTAAGGCGATAAACAATATTGTTTGCTCGATTGATACTTGTGCTTCATCAAGAATTACGAATTCGGGAGATTCGCTTATTATTGCAACCTCTAACACAATTGTAAGTTTTAATAAAAATGAATATAGCGTAAAAACAGCAAGGTGGTACTCAGAAAATAATCTTTTAATTTCTCCTCCCTTATCAACAACAATAGATGAAGAAGGTAAGATTTGGTATTCTGATATGTATTCTTTGTACTGTGTAGATCAAGAAAGTTGTAGTACAGATGTTTATCCTTTTGATAATATATTGTTTTACTCATATTCTATTCAAAACTCATCAAATGGAGATATATGGATTGGAGGAGCAAGAAATTTTTATATTAGAAAATCAAATGGAGAGATAAAGATACTGACAAATCCTTTTGACGAACTTAATACTATAAGTGTAATGTCAAATATTGAGGAGGATAGTGAGGGAAATATGTGGACGGCAATTACCTCTTATGGGGCATTCAATGGCTATAATATTGTATATTATGATAAATTATATAATCATACAGTTGTCAGCACAAAAGATAATGATCAAGTTCATACCATGCAAATAGATAAGAATGATAATATTTGGTTTGCTTCTTCAGAAGGAATATCTTGTATAAATAAAGACAAAAGCAAGAAAGTATATTCTTTCAATGATAACCCTAAGTTTGGGAATGATTTTTATGTAGCGTCAAGTAAAGATAATGCAGGGAATATATGGTTTTCTTCATCATCAACATTAATAAAATATAATGGAACGGAATTTATTTCTTATACATCTCCTAATTATAGCGATGCTTGCTCTATTCTTTGTGATGGAGATATTGTTTGGGTATTGCTAAAGAACGATAAGTTGTTGAAGTTCCAAAACAATGAATTTGAAACAATCGATTTATCTCCTGCCGTAACAGGTATCGAAGAGAGTAAAGCAGAGGAGAGCAACACCAAAGCATACGTTTCAAATGGAGTGTTATATATTGAGAATGATGAAGGTATTAACTCTGTTGAGGTTTATGAAGCAACAGGTAGGGTTATAACTTCAGGTAGTTACAATAGCAATTCAATTCAAATACAACTGCCGGCAACCATTAATGGTGTAATATTGGTAAAAGTTAATTCTGAGGTTGTAAAAACTATTGTTGAATAAAAAATAAATCATACATCTGTAAATCATAAAGGGCGGAAAGTGGAAACTTTTCGCTCTTTTAGCATAAAAACCAAGATGCTGTTTAAAATTTAAAATTTAAACAACTTCTGAAAAGTAACATATATTTCTCTTGCATTTACCGCTGAATTTAAGTATTTTTGCACCCTAATAATTATAATAGTGATATTATGCAAAAGAAATTCGCTGAATATAACAAATTCGATTTATCGGAAATAAATAAAGAGATTCTTGAAAAGTGGGATAACGAAGGCGTTTTTGCCAAAAGTTATGAACTTAGAGAGGGTGCTCCCTCATTTGTATTTTTTGAAGGTCCTCCTTCGGCAAATGGTATGCCCGGTATCCACCACGTAATGGCCCGTTCAATAAAGGACATTTTCTGCCGTTACAAAACCATGAAAGGTTTTCAGGTTAAACGTAAAGCCGGTTGGGATACTCACGGCTTACCCGTTGAACTTGGTGTTGAGAAACTTTTAGGTATTACAAAAGAGGATATTGGTAAAACTATTTCGGTTGCAGAGTATAATGCTGCTTGCCGTAAAGAGGTTATGAAATATACTCGTGAGTGGGAAGATCTTACTCACAAAATGGGTTATTGGGTTGATATGACCGACCCTTATATTACTTATGACAACCGTTATATTGAGACTCTTTGGTGGTTGCTAAAACAACTTTACAACAAAGGGTTGTTATACAAAGGCTACACTATTCAGCCCTACTCTCCTGCAGCTGGTACAGGTTTGAGTTCGCACGAGTTGAACCAACCAGGTTGTTACCGCGATGTTAAAGACACAACTGTTGTTTCGCAATTCAAGATGGTTAATCCCAAACCTGAGATGACAGAATGGGGAACTCCATACTTCCTCGCATGGACAACTACTCCTTGGACATTGCCTTCAAACACTGCGCTTTGTGTTGGTAACAAAATTGATTACGTTGCTGTACAAACATATAATTCATATAGTGGCAAACCTATAACTGTTGTTCTTGCAAAGGCTCTTGTTGGTGCACACTTTAATCCTAAAGGTGCTGAGATTGCATTGGAAGACTACAAACAAGGTGATAAAGTTGTTCCCTACCGCATAATTGCTGAGTATAAAGGTAGCGACCTTGTTGGTATGGAGTATGAGCAACTTATACCTTGGGTAAATCCCGGAGAGAATGCTTTCAGAGTTATTCCCGGAGATTATGTTACTACTGAAGATGGTACAGGTATTGTTCATATTGCTCCTACTTTTGGTGCTGATGATGCTTTTGTTGCTAAAGCAGCAGGTATTCCTCCCTTGCAAATGATTAACAAAAAAGGAGAGACCCGACCAATGGTTGACCTTACAGGTAAATTCTATTTGATTGAGGAACTTGACGAGGAGTTTGTTGCAAAGAGTGTTAATGTTGAGCTATATAAAGAGTTTGCAGGTCGTTTTGTAAAGAACGCTTACGATGCAAACCTAACTGATAAAGATGAGACTTTGGACGTTGCTATTTGTATGATGATGAAGGCTTCAGACAAAGCATTCAAAATTGAGAAGCACGTTCACAACTATCCTCACTGCTGGCGTACCGATAAGCCTGTATTGTACTATCCTTTGGATAGCTGGTTTATACGCTCTACCGCAAGCAAAGAGCGCATGAGCGAACTTAACAAAACCATTAATTGGAAACCTGAATCAACAGGAACAGGACGTTTTGGCAAGTGGTTGGAGAACTTGAACGATTGGAACTTATCTCGTAGCCGTTTCTGGGGTACTCCCCTACCTATTTGGCGTAGCGAAGAGGGTGAAGAGATTTGTATAGGTTCGGTTGAGGAGCTTTACAACGAAATTGAGAAATCGGTTGCTGCCGGTGTAATGACAGAGAACCCATACAAAAAATTGGGATTTGTCCCCGGCAACTATGCTATTGACAACTACAACAAGATTGATTTGCACCGTCCATATGTTGATGATATTGTGCTTGTATCAGAGAGTGGCAAACCAATGAAACGCGAAACTGACTTGATTGACGTTTGGTTTGATTCAGGTGCTATGCCTTATGCTCAAGTTCACTATCCTTTTGAGAATAAAGAGTTATTTGACGACCGTAAGATTTTCCCTGCTGACTTTATTGCAGAGGGTGTTGACCAAACTCGCGGTTGGTTCTTTACTTTACACGCAATAGGTACTATGGTATTTGATAACATAGCTTATAAGGCTGTTGTTTCAAATGGTCTTGTTCTTGACAAAAATGGCAATAAGATGTCAAAACGTCTTGGTAATGCTGTTGACCCATTTGGTGCTATTGAGAAGTATGGTTCAGACCCATTGCGTTGGTATATGATTACAAACTCTTCACCTTGGGACAATCTTAAATTTGATGTTGAGGGTGTTGAAGAGGTTCGCCGTAAGTTCTTTGGTACTCTTTACAATACATACTCATTCTTTGCTCTTTATGCAAATGTTGACAACTTCTGTTACAGCGAAGAGGAGATTCCTGTAAATGAGCGTCCGGAGATTGACCAATGGATTATCTCATTATTGAACTCATTGATTAAAGAGGTTGATGAGCACTATAACAATTATGAGCCAACTCGTGCCGGACGTGCAATTTCTGACTTTGTAAATGACAACTTGAGTAACTGGTATGTTCGTCTAAATCGTAAACGTTTCTGGGGCGGAAGTATGAACAACGACAAACTTTCGGCATATCAGACTCTTTACACTTGTCTTGAAACTATTGCGTCATTGATGGCTCCTATTTCACCATTCTTTGCCGACAAACTTTATACTGACTTAACTTCGGCTACAGGTCGCGACGACAAGTCGGTTCATCTAAGCCTATTCCCTTCTTGCAACGATGCACTTATTAACAAAGAGCTTGAGGAGAGAATGAAGATTGCTCAAGATATGACCTCTATGATTTTGGCTCTTCGCAGAAAAGTAAATATTAAAGTAAGACAACCTCTTACTGCTATTATGGTTCCTGTTGTAAGCGAGGTTCAAAAAGCTCAAATTGAAGCCGTAAAAGAGCTTGTTCTTAACGAGGTTAATGTTAAAGAGATTAAGTTTGTTGATGATACTGAGGGTATTTTGGTTAAGAGAGTTAAACCCGACTTCAAGAAACTTGGCCCTCGCTATGGTAAGATTATGAAACAACTTGCCGCTGTAATAGCTTCAATGGAGCAACACGATATTGCACTATTTGAAAAGAATGGCTCATTTACATTCAATATTGACGGAACAGAGGCTGTTGTTGTATTGAACGATGTAGAGATAATCTCTGAGGATATTCCCGGTTGGCTTGTTGCAAACGAGGGCAACATAACTGTAGCTCTTGATATAACAGTAACTGAGGAGTTGAAACAAGAGGGTATTGCTCGCGAACTTGTAAACAGAATACAGAATATTCGTAAATCAGGAGGTCTTGAAATTACCGACAAGATTAACGTTGCTATTGAGAAAAACGTTGAGACAGACAAAGCTGTTGAGATATACGGAGACTATATAGCAAAACAAGTATTGGCAAACAGCATCTCTGTTTCAGATAATATGCCTGCCGATGCTGTTGAACTTGATTTTGACGGATTTATGCTGAAAATATCAGTTATAAAATGCTAATATGATATATTGCTAACAATATAGGCAAACTATTGCATATATAAGTTTGATTAGTTATATTTGTTGCAACAGAAAAAAGATGAATAAACCTTATTCGCATTTTGATGTTATTGAGTAAGTAATAATTATTTAAATTTTAAAAGCTATGAATGAGAAAACAAGATATTCAGATGAGGAACTTGAAGAGTTTAAAGTTCTTATAAAGGAGAAACTTGAAGACGCATACAAATATTACAATAGTCTAAAAGAGTCTATTGTGAATTCTGATGATACTTCAGACACATCTCCAACATTCAAAGTTTTGGAAGAGGGTGCTACTACTCTTAACAAAGAGGAGGCAGGACAACTTGCTCAACGCCAAATGAAGTTTATTCAACATCTTGAAGCAGCATTGATAAGAATTGAGAATAAGACCTATGGCATTTGCCGTGAAACAGGAAAACTTATTCCTAAAGAGAGACTTCGTGCTGTTCCTCATGCAACGCTATCGGTTGACGCTAAAAATAGTAGAAGATAAAAAAACAATTCTGTTTAAATTTATAAGAAGTGTATAACAAGCTATTGTTATACTCTTCTTTTTTAAAAAGATATCGTTTTATTAGAAACGGTTAAAGATTAAGTCGGATTATGCTAAATAAGGCTATTAAAAATAAAGGGTTACTCGCAAGTGCTGTTATTTTAGGAGTACTTATTATTGACCAGATATCTAAGATTATTGTTAAAACAAATATGTATCTTGGCGAAGAGATTGAAATTTTCTCTTGGTTCAAAATTCTTTTTGTTGAAAACAATGGTATGGCTTTTGGTATGGAATTAGGCAGTAAACTCTTTTTGACTATATTTAGAATTGTTGCTGTTATTCTTATTGGATATTACATATATTATATAGTCAAGAGAGACAAGAATACTAAAACCGGATACTTGGTTTGTGTATCGCTAATTTTTGCAGGAGCTTTAGGGAATATCATTGATTGCCTTTTTTACGGTATTATATTCAATGCGCCTTTCCCTCCTGAAACAGCGGTTCTTTTCCCTACCGAAGGAGGATATGCAAGTTTAATGTATGGACGCGTGGTTGATATGTTGTATTTTCCACTGCTAAGTTTTTGGTGGCCAAATTGGATTCCATTCGTAGGGGGTGAATATTTTGAATTTTTCCGCCCTATATTCAACATTGCCGACTCTGCTATTACTATAGGAATTGCTACAATTCTTATTTTTTACAGACAATCGCTCTCTGCTGATAAAGATAAAAAAATTGAAGAAGAATGCAAAGAAGAATAATCATATCTGCAATAACTATTTTATGCCTGGTTTGTGGTTGCAATAAAGTTCCAAGAGACATTATTGCTCCTGAAATTATGGAAAATCTGCTAATTGATATTCATAAGGCTGAGGCATATATGGAAAACAATTATTCCCAATTTCAAACTACTGCTAAAAAGGACTCTGTAAAAGCATCTGTATATGCAAAACACAATGTTTCAAAAGCCGACTTTGATACATCTGTTATATGGTATGGAGCAAACCTTGAAGAGTTTATTGAGATATATAACAAAGTTATAGAGAGACTTCAACAAGAGGATAATGGATTGTTAGCTCTTATGAATAATCAAACAGACGCATACACCGGTATCACACGTTCAGGTGATACTGTAAATATATGGAATATAAGTAATCACTACATCTTTGAAGGAAATCTTAATAACAATATTCTAACCTTTTCTGTTCCTCACGATGACAACTTTAAAGACGGAGACCTTTTTAAACTTAAATTTAAGATAGCCTCTTCTGATAAGGGATTATATAATCCTACAGTTGTTTTGGCAACAAGAGAAGAACGAGATTCTACTCGATACGTAAAGAAGACTATCAAATCTTCAGGTTGGGACTCTGTTGAACTTAAATCAGAAAAGACAATAAGAATGGTTATGGGAAGTATCTTTATTCCTGCATCGCCCCAATGGAAAACCACATATATGGATAGCATCTCTCTTGAACGAATACATACCAAATAATAGAAAATGATAAAGGGGTATTTAGGGAATATATGCTATGGCAAATCTCTTCTTAAAAACCATATTGTATTAATTAATGAAGAGGGAAAGATTAAGGATATTCACCCTTTTACTCAAGAATGTGAAGGAATTATCTTTTGCGATAATTTGATTGTTATTGCAAAGTGTAATAAGGACGATATAAAAAATATTACAGAAATTATTCAAGGAGAGTTTGACAAAAGTAATTCGTATAACGATTTCTTAGACTCGTTAACATACAAAAAGTATGCGACATCTTCAAAGGAGAATGCGCATATTATTGAGATTGAAATTAAAGAGGACAAAGAATACGATGCCTATAAAATAGAGAGTACGCAACATAATAATGTAACAAAATCAAAATCATACAAACTTGTTTGCATACTTGCAAAAGTAATGGACAGATATTACATTGACCCCATTATAGGTATCATACCTATTGCTGGCGATATTATTCCTCCTTTATGCTCTATCCCATCAATATATATTTCTGTTATAAAATTAAAATCAATACCTCTTACTCTTGCTATTATTCTTAATATTCTTATTGATACACTTATTGGTATTATCCCCTTTTTTATAGGAAATATTTTAGACTTCTATAATAAAGCGTACATAAAAAATCTTAACCTTATTATAGGGTACGTAAACAATAACAAACAGGTAATTAAAGAGGTTAATAAGAGAGCTATTCTATCAGCTTTGCTAATATTAGGTGTTACTATATTATTGATAGCTGCTATTATATTTACATCAAAGTTTGTGGTATTCTTGTGGGAATATTTTAATAATTTATTTAAACTATAAAAAATAGACATCTGGATTGTCCAAATGTCTATTTTTTATACTATGATATTTGTAGTTATTAATCAAACGATTTTATTACGTCTATAATATCATCTGCTGTTTTTTCAGCCTCCTCCATTGTCTTTGCCTCGGCATATACTCTGACAATAGGCTCTGTATTTGATTTGCGTAATTGAACCCAGCGATCGGGGAAATCTATTTTAATTCCGTCTATATCGTTTACATCAAACTCGGCATATTTAGCTTTTACAGCTTCAAATATCTTATCAATATCCATTGTTGGTGTTAAATCAAGACGTTTTTTAGCAATTGAATATTGAGGATAGCCTGCTCGCAATTCGCTAACCTTTTTACCGCATTTTGCAAGATATGTAAGGAACAGAGCCACTCCCACAAGAGCATCACGGCCATAGTGTAACTCGGGATATATAACTCCTCCATTACCCTCTCCTCCTATTATTGCGTTTGTCTCTTTCATCTTGGTAACTACATTTACTTCTCCTACTGCAGCGGGAGAATAAGAGGCTCCCATAGCTTGTGTTACATCGCGTAAAGCACGAGATGAACTCATATTTGAAACCGTATTACCAAGTGTGTTTTGCAATACATAATCGGCACATGCAACAAGAGTATATTCTTCGCCAAACATCTCTCCATCTTCACATATTATTGCCAAGCGGTCAACATCAGGGTCAACAACAAAACCAACATCTATCCCTCCTTTTTTCATAACTGATGATATTTCAGTAAGGTGTTGTGGTAACGGCTCTGGATTGTGGGGAAATTGTCCATTGGGAGTACAGAATAATTTCTCTACTTTTGTTACTCCTAATGCCTCTAACAATTGAGGTATTGCAACTCCTCCAACTGAATTTACACAATCAATAGCAACGCTGAAATTTGCCTTTTTTATTGCTTCAACATCAACAAGAGGAAGATTTAATACAGCCTCAATATGGCGAGCAGTATATGTATCGTTTACAATCTCTTTTCCTAAGCTATCAACATCAGCATATACAAACTCTTCGGCAGCCGCAATATCCAAAACCTCTTTTCCTTCTGCTGCATTAAGAAACTCTCCTTTTTCATTTAAAAGTTTCAAAGCATTCCATTGTTTTGGGTTGTGGCTTGCTGTAAGGATTATTCCTCCACAAGCACCTTCCATAACAACTGCCATTTCGGTAGTGGGAGTTGTAGCCAAACCTATATTTACAACATCAAAGCCCATTCCGGTTAATGCTCCTGCGACACAAGAATATACCATATCGCCCGATATACGAGCATCACGTCCTACTACAATTTTATTAGTAGTTACTTTGGTTGTTTTTCTAATAAATACAGCATAAGCCGATGTAAATTTTATTACATCTAACGGAGTTAAGCAATCACCCGGATTACCTCCGATAGTTCCTCTAATTCCTGAAATTGATTTAATTAGTGACATAACTGTTATTTTTATTTATCTTAGATTTACTGTTTTGACAATGAATACTCAATATAATAAAGGTATGGGACTACCGATGATACAGACTCCGCAAATCCTACTTTTGAGGGGATTACACAATATACCTTTGCTCTATCTGAAAGATGTGGCAATGGATACTCTATTCCTAATCCGTATGTATAATACGGAGAGAGTGATACGCTATAATTTGGTGAATAATCAAAGTAAAAATCATCAACATTTGTATAATAAAAGTTACCCGTACCTCCACTATTTACATCAAACATCTTTATAGTATATGGATATGCTGACCATGTATTAAGATTTATTCTTAGAAATCTAAAAATAACCCTCTCTCCTTCTTTTATCTTACGACCATTCCCTTTATCAATAACCTGCATATACACACCATTTGGCAACTCATAAAATGGGACACTACTTGATATTTCATCTCTATTTCCCGATGCAGCTATTTGTGAAATATCAGAAGGTATAGCAGCTGTATATCTCCCGCCTGATTCCAAAAATTTTTGTATTGATTCCTTCTCTTGCTCCAACATCTCGGCATATGTTTGAGTCTTTTTACAACTCACAAAAGAGAGCATCAATGATAAAATTAAAAAGATATTAAGTATTTTAGATAGTCTTACTTTTTTATTCATATATATATGTTTTATTTTATATAGTTTTCAATATTCTCTTTAAATATTTTTACTGCATCTGACATTGTACCAAAAAATTCTCCTCCTGCAGCATTCTTATGTCCGCCCCCATTATATAATTCAGAGGCTATAGTATTTACTGCATAATCTCCTACTGAGCGTAATGATACTTTTACATAACCACTCTCCTCTCTAAAAAAAATAGATACATTCACCCCTTCAATACCAAGAGGCACGTTTACCAAACCTTCAGTATCTCCTTTTTGATATGAATAATGGTTTAACTCTTTTCTTGAAAGATTTATAATTGCAACACCTTTATTACTAATTATCTCCATCTTCTCAGATATGGCATAGGAATTTAGCCTTAATTTATCGAGCGTTGAGGTGTTACAAACAATACGATATATCTCATCTTTGTTTATACCTTTTTGCAACAACTCTGATATAACAACATATATATCGGCATCGTTTGAGTTATACGAGAAGTTTCCTGTATCTGTCATCATTCCTGTATATACTGCCTCCGCTCCACTCTTATCAACATATTTAGTCAGATTTAGTTGATTAAGAATTTTATATACTAATAATGATGTTGATGAAATTTCAGGGTACGATATTACCAAATCACAAAAATCACTCGGATATATATGATGATCAATCATAACTTTATATGCCGATGATGAGAGTAAAACATCTTGCATCAAATCAACACGTTTACTTTCATTAAAATCTAAGCAGAATATTGTATCGGCAAATGATATTATTGAGTTACACTCTTCTACCGCATTTTTATATATTTTTATCTCCTCAGCTCCTTTTAAAAAAGTTATTGATTTGGGAAGAGCATCAGGCATAATAAGTGTTACTCTCTTTTTGAGTGATTTAAGTACTCCTCCCAACGCAAGAGAAGAGCCTATTGCATCTCCATCAGGCGCAGTATGTGCTACAATAACCACATTTTTACTCCTGGCTATTGCCTCTGTAAGTGTTTTACACTCTTGAGAGGATATTATATCTTTTAGTTTTGACTCTTTACAATCCATAGTTACTGCGAAGATACTACATTTTTGGCATAACCTTTTCAATTTTAATTACTAATTTTGCGTATCTAACTTTTTTTAATGTATATAAGATGAATAATAGAAGAGAAGCTCAACTTAAAGCATTTGAAAGATTGCTTGATGTTATGGACGAACTCCGTGAAAAATGTCCTTGGGACAGAAAGCAAACCAACGAAAGTTTAAGAGCCAATACTATTGAAGAGACATACGAACTTTGCGAGGCTATAACTAATAATGATGAGATAAATATAAAGAAGGAGCTTGGCGATTTACTATTACATATTGTCTTTTATGCAAAAATTGGTAGTGAGAAAGGTTCTTTTGATATTGCCGATGTTTGCAATGCTCTTTGCGACAAACTAATTTTCCGCCACCCTCATGTATTTGGCGATGCAGTTGCCAATAGTGCAGGACAAGTTGAAAAGAGTTGGGAGGAGATTAAGCTAAGAGAGAAGGGCGGTAATAAAACTGTATTAGGAGGAGTACCCAATGCCCTACCCGCTTTGGTAAAGGCATACCGCATACAAGATAAAGCCCGTAATGTCGGGTTTGATTGGAAAAATAGAGATGATGTTTGGGATAAAGTCAGAGAAGAGATAAGTGAATTTGAAGCAGAGATTAAGTGTGGTGATGCCGATAAAATTGAGGCTGAATTTGGAGATTTAATATTCTCCCTTATAAATGCAGGTCGTTTGTATAAAATCAACCCCGAGAATGCTCTTGAGAGAACAAACCAAAAATTTACCCGCCGTTTTAACTACGTTGAGAAGTGCTTAACCGAACAGGGTAAATCTTTTAAAGAGAGTAACCTTGAGGAGATGGATTCTCTTTGGAATGAGGCGAAAAAGAAGGGACTTTAGTAGTTGTTAGTTATCAGCTAAAGCCACCCCATTGAGGTAGTTGTTAGTTGGCAAAGAAGTTTTGTGCCATTAAGAGTCATTAAGGTCATTTGAGTCATTAAGAAGATTAGGATTATTGAACTTTAAAAAACACAAGATCGTCTTGATAAAAACCTTGTGGCTTTTCTAACAAGTAAAAACTTACTTTCTGAACTCTGCACAAGTTATGGCGGTAGCTACTGCAACGTTTAGGGATTCTACTTTTTCTCTGCCCATTGGGTATGGTGGAAGTAGAATTTTTTTTGTTACCAACTGTTCTATCTCTTTTGAGATTCCGTTGCCTTCGTTACCCATTACGATAACTGCATCGTTGGTTAGACCGGTATCATAGATATTCTCTCCATCAAGGAATGTACCATATATAGGTTTGTTGATATCTGCCAAAGTTTCAGCAAGATTAACATAAACGACCTTTACTCTTGCCAATGCTCCCATGGTTGCCTGTATTGTTTTGGGATTGTAGATATCGGCACAACCTTCGGAGCAGAGTATTGTCTCTATTCCATACCAATCGGCTATACGGACTATTGTTCCTAAATTTCCGGGGTCTTGAACACAATCTAAGGCTAATACCAATTTCCCTTTCAACTCTTCGGGTTCAATGACGTTTTGTGGCATCTCATAAACGGCTATAACATTTTGCGGCGATTGCATCAATGATGCTTTTACTATCTCATCGCGAGTTGCCTCTACTACCTCTTTACATTGCGATGTATTATGAGTATTTAGCCATTCGGGGGTTGCTACCAATAATCGGCACTTAAACAATGTCAGAGTATCACTAACCAATTTATCGCCTTCGGCAATAAATAGTTTTTGCTCATATCGCTCCTTCTTTTGTGAAAGGGAACGTATAAACTTTATTTTTGCTTTACTCAACATCGTTTTTTATTTGTTTTTGCGAAGATAATACTTTTTTGTTTATAATTTTGTATATGAACATATTTAATATATAACCAATGATTGTTATTGCTGATAGTGGCTCAACCAAAACAGAGTGGTGTTTGGTAGATAATGATATAATCATAAATAGGATTACATCAAAAGGTATTAATCCCTACTTTGAAAGTAAGGAAGAAATATCTACTGAAATTAAATCTGTTTTATCAAAGATTGGAATTTCTAATAATTTATCTGCTTTATATTTTTATGGTGCAGGTTGTACTCCTGAAAAAAAAGATATTGTAAAAGATTCCATTTCAGATATTGTTGGCAGTAACACTTTTATTGAGGTAAATTCCGATTTATTGGGTGCTGCCCGTGCCTTGTTCGGAAGAGAGAGAGGTATTGCTTGTATCCTTGGTACAGGTTCAAACTCTTGTTCTTACAATGGAGAGTTTATAGAGAAAAACATATCTCCTTTAGGGTTTATTCTTGGCGATGAGGGTAGCGGTGCTGTTATAGGCAGATTATTTATTGGTGCTCTCTTAAAAAATCAGTTTGGGGAAGAGCTAAAATCAAAATTCTTATCAGAGACTAACCTTACTCAAGAGGAGATTATTGATAGGGTTTATCGTAAACCTTTTCCTAATAGATTTTTGGCATCTCTATCGCCTTTTATTTTAAGAAACATTTCAAATGAAAAAGTATATTCTCTTATCCTGAATTGTTTTAAAGATTTCTTCACTCGCAATATTATGCAATATGACTACTTAAATAACAATGTTGCATTTATTGGTTCTGTTGCCTACTACTACAAAAATATATTAAGCGAAGTTGCCCAAACTCTTAATATAACAATTTCAAAAATTGAAGTTTCTCCTATTGATGGGTTGATAAAATATCACTCTTATTTTTAGTCGTTAGTATTAATTGGGTCTTTAGGTCCATTAAAGTCATTTAAAAGTTTTTAGTTGTCGGCTAAAGCTGCCCTGCGGATAGTTTTTAGTTATTAGTTTTATTGAATAATAAAAGAGGAGAAAAACTTAACTTTTCTCCTCTTTTGAAAGATTATTTAGTGCTATTAGTCTAACAACTACCCCGAAGGGCAACGAAGTTGACAACTAAAAACTAAAAACTAAAAACTTATTTAACAACAACTTTAGTTACTTGATCTCCACTTACTACGAAATAGATACCTTGTGGCATAGCGACTTCAGCATTGCCGTTTGCAACTACCTCTTTAACAACTTGTCCGCTGATGTTTACAACCTTAACATCTCCCTCGTAACCTTTTACATAGATTGTGCCATCTGCTGAATATACTGTTGCTGCGTCTGCATCTGCATCTTCAATTCCTTCTAACACTGAGAATGTTGCTACTACATGCATATCTCCATCAACAATATAGTATGCACTACCATATTCTGCATACTCGCCCATGAAGTCAAATCCATTGATTGTTAATGCTAACAACTCTGCTCCGTCTGCCGGTATTGGGAACACATAGAAGTCTCCGTTTAAAGGAAGTGATGCTCCATTTTCATAAAGAGTTCCTGTTTGCTCTCCTGACCAGCACTCAATAGATCCTGAACCTATAATTTCAGTAGTTAGGGTTGCTGTAATCTCTGCAAATGTTACTTCAATTGTTGTCTCTGCAGATATTGCAAAGTTATATGTAAATGCTGATGTTGCTGCTTCGTCAATTACATCTTCTCCATTGATAACAAGTGCACTTAATTTGTATCCTTCAGATGGAGTAGCAGATATTGTTACATTTGCTCCTTCTTCTACTCTTGAACCTGATACTACACCACCCTCATCAGTTGACATTATAACTGTTCCATTCTCTGTTGCATTTACAGTTACAATATATTTGCTTATGAAGTTAGCTTGGATAGTTGCATCTTCTGCGCCCATATATGTGTATGTTGTTTCTGTTCCAACCTCTTCGCCATTGATTGTCCAATTTACAAAGAAATCGTTTGCACTTTGTGCAATAGCCTCAACAACTACCATCTCTCCTGTTGTTACATCTGTTGCTGTTCCTTCAGGTAGAGGAGATACAAATACTGCATATCCTTTAGTTTTGTCGTTTGATGCTACTTTCACTGTACGTGCTTCAATAGCTGCCATCTTGAAGTTAGCAACATAATCACGGTTTTCAGTGATAGCTGCTGTTGTATAAACAGCATCTGTTGAAACTATCTCTCCGTTAAGAGTCCAATTTACGAACTCGTAATACTCGTTTGCAACAGCAGTAAGTTCAATAGTTTGTGTGCCGTCAGCATCAACTCTTGTTAAAGTTGTTCCTTCTGTTCCTATATAGGCAGAACCCATCTCTTCGTTAGAAGATGCTACTGTTACTGTATATTGATCACCTACCACACGAATTGTCATATCTAATAATATACCTCCGTTAGGTTTAATATCAGAATATCCGCAAGGACTTGCTGTGTTCCATGCTACTGATATACGTAAACGGTAATCTCCTTTTTCAAGTTCTGCAGGTAATTTGAATGCGGGAAGACCCTTACTTGTTCCAAAGTCATTTGTATATGTATTTGTACAAGCATATTGTTGATTTGCTGAACTTCCGTTAATTGTTGTTCCATTCAAATAGTTGTATGTTACAAGCTCACCTCCTGTTGTTCCATCATTATTTGCATTGGTATTGAAAGTGTAATCACCGTCATAGTCAATGTATGCGTATGCGTGCATCCACTCTCCTGTCCAACCAAATTCGGGGAATGTAATTACTGTTCCTGGTTTAGCCTCAAGGATTGATTCTGTTGAACGGTTTACATAAACTGCTCCTGCATTTGAGGTTCCTTGAACGTCAAGAACATCTGTTCCGTTTGAAATTTGTAATGATGCCAAGTGACGACCACTGCTAATGTTTCCGTCAACTGTACAATAATTAGTCTCAACTACCAACTCATTGAAGTTTGCAACAAACTCAACAGCTCCTGTAATGGGTGCTCTGAATGTTGTCTCTGTTGATACTACCTGTCCATTTGTATAAGTCCAATTTACAAACTCATAACCTGTATTCACGGTTGTTGAGATTGTTGCATTTGCATTCTCTACAACCTCTGCAGAACCCTCATTACCATTAACTGTTACTGTTCCTCCAGCTGCAGGTGATGCTGATACTGTTACTGTATATGTTGTTGGGGCAGGTCCTGAAGGAATACCTGTTACATAGAACTCTGAACAGTTGGCAAATTTTGTACCACTCAAATCAACATTGTGAGAATCTAATGCCAATAGATATACATATTGTCCTACTACTGATTCGGGCAATGTTACGTTATGCTCGTTTGATATACCGTCGTATGTAAACTCACCTTCAATTGCTGGTGTTAAACCTACAGGCTCGTAAGTTGTAGGATCAATGTTAGCAGAGATATCTTCGTTGCTTATATACAATTTATAAGCGCTGATTTGTCCGTTATTTTGGTTTGTTGAAGCTGAACGAGATACATAGTTGAATGCTGTTACCTCAAGAGATTCTCCCATATTGAATTGAATCCAGTGAGGAACTGTTGGTTTTGAAGCGTCCCATTGTGAGTGCCAGAATGTATCTGCATTGTCATCTATTGCATGGCTTGCTTCTCCACCGCCACCCCATTGTGCCTCTGCAGGCTCTTGAGATGATGCTGTTACTGTCCAACCTGAACGGTCAAGGACAATAGGTGTTCCACTTGAAACAGGTTTGATTTGGAATGCTGATGAGAAGTTTGAATTATAGAAGTCACCTGATGCACCATCAAATGTACCTGCTGATGATTTAACAATGATAGGACCTTCCATATCAACTAATTTACCATTGTCATATCCACGATAACCCCATAGACGAACAAATCCGAACAAATCTTCTGCAGTTGCAGATACATTAGCATCTATTGATACTTTCTCAATACTGAATTGTGTTACACGACCTGCTGACGATTCAAGACCTGTTGCACTCTCATTATCCAACCATGATTTTCCTCCGATAGTAGGATATGCCATGTAATATGCTCCGTCAAATGTTTTGAACATATATTTACCAGCTGTCTCGTCGTACTCACAAACGAATTTTGCTTCATCTGGTAACTCTGCTCCTTCGGTATATGATGCCAATGTTAATGTACCATTATCATTATACATATAGAAATCAGCATTCATTCCTTTTGATATGAATGTGTAAGTTTTTCCTGCCTGAGGAAGTTCTATATCGCTTGTTGTATAGAATGTTGTAATCGCATTTGTCAATGCTGTTACATTTTCAGCTGAAGCATCACTTTCAACAGCCTCTTTTGCTGCTCTTAATGTTGCTTTTGCTATTGTTGAAGGATAACCTATTCCGTTTAATGCCAACAAAGAATCTGCTGTATCAACCATTGCAAGTGCATCAAAATCGGTTGTCTCCATCAACCAATCCAATGTAAAGTTGTAGTATGCAAGATTAAATCCGTCATCTCCAGCAAGTGCAGAGTCCCATTTACCCTCTTCAACGATGATACCGATTGTTCCGTCATTCAATACCTCTAATGTTGAGTATGCTGAGTATCCGCTATATACTTGACGTTTTACTGGCCATGTTTCGCCACCGTCCATACTCAAATAAACTGTTACGTTCTCGCGAGTTGATGTGCTTGCAGGCATAGAGTGAAGTAGATAATAATCGCCATCTGCTGTTTCGTATGATACAACATCTCCGTTACATGCAGGATCCATTAAATTGCTGTTTACAGTTGCAGTTGTCCAAGTTGCTCCTTGGTCTGTTGATTTTGCCATCAAACGGTAACCAGAACCATTTGCTGAGTCATCTTTGCGGTTTTTGATACTCATCAACAAATCTCCATTCTCCAGCTCTACTACTTTTGCCTCATCTCCTGATGAACATGCTGCATTTGAGACTTGCCATGTTGCTCCGTTATCGTCAGAATAAACTGCATAGTTGCTCATTGTTCCTCCCCAAGTTGAGTTGTTACGAGCTGCTACAACAAACATCAAACGTCCTGCTTTGTCTCCTTTTTTAAGTTGCAAGGCACTTCCTGATCCTGCGAACATTCCAATCCATGAAGAGCTTGTTCCATAGATTGCGTTATAGATAGATGATGAAATATCAACAGGTGCTGTCCATGATGCTCCGTTATCAGAACTCTCTGATTTGTAGAGTCGCAAAGGATAAGAAGAATTTGATGCCCAAAGACCTACACAATTTGACCCGTAGTTTTCGTTACCTACGAAAATTGTGATAATCTTTCCTGTCTCCTCATCATAAACTGCAGCTGCATCGCCATAAGTAGTTCCTGCGCTTGAGTTACCTTGTGCAATTGTAACCATGTTGTTCCAAGTTGCACCCTTATCGGTACTTGTTTTAGCAACAATGCTAATAATGTTTGGCAAGTCGCCTAATGCACTACCACGTTGGTCAGCTATTGCCACCAATGTTCCATTAGCAGTCTCTACCATCGCCGGAATGCGATAATATTGAGAACCGCTCTCACCCATTGTAAAAACGGGTACTCTTGTCAGCTCATCTTGAGCAAATGATGTTGTAGTTAATATTGACACCAACAACATCACAAAAAAAGATAAAACTTTTCTCATAAATAATAATTTTTTGGTAAATTGTCTATTTTCGCAAATATAAGATATTTTTTTTACTTATAACTCAAATAATACAAACTATTTATCAACATAAAAACGCGATATTTTTCATATAGTTCTATCTTGCAAGAAAAGTAGTGATTGTATGGGATTTTTAAAGTATCTTTGTATTTATTTTTAAGTATATTATTTTCATATTAAATATTGATGAAAAGTTTTGAAGAATTAGGTGTTTCGGACGAAATACTTTTGGCTATAAGTGAATTGGGTTTTGAATACCCCATGCCGGTTCAAGAGGCTGTTATTCCATATCTTTTAGGTAACGGTAATGATGTTGTTGCTCTCGCTCAAACAGGTACAGGAAAGACTGCAGCATTTGGTATTCCTCTAATTCAACGAATTGATATTAAACATCGTTATCCTCAAGCTCTTATCCTTGCTCCTACCCGCGAACTATGCTTGCAAATTGCCGATGACATAAAGAGCTATTCAAAGTATGTTGATGGACTTAAAGTTTTAGCCGTATATGGTGGCTCATCTATTGAGAGCCAAATGAAAAGTCTTAAAAGTGGCGTACATATTATTGTTGCAACTCCCGGGCGTCTGCTTGATTTAATGCAACGTAAAACCGTAAAAATGGAGAATATCCATAACGTAGTTTTAGATGAAGCTGACGAAATGCTAAACATGGGATTTGAGGAGAGCTTAAATGCTATTCTTGCAGAGGCTCCGAAAGATAGAAATATGATGATGTTTTCGGCAACAATGTCGCCTGAAATCAGCGAAATTTCAAAAAGCTACCTTAACAATGCAAAGGAGATTACCATTGGTGTTAAGAATGAAAGTACAAAGAGTGTGAAACATATCTACTATATGGTTCATGCAAAAGATAAATATCTTGCCCTTAAACGTATTGCCGACTACTACCCTAAAATTTATGGTATAATATTCTGCCGAACAAGAAGAGAGACTCAAGAAATTGCCGACAACCTTATTAAAGACGGATATAATGCAGACTCTTTACATGGCGATTTATCGCAGGCACAACGCGACGCTGTCATGCAAAAGTTCAGAATGAGACATCTGCAACTTTTGGTTGCTACCGATGTTGCAGCAAGAGGTTTGGACGTTGACGATTTAACTCATGTTATCAACTATGGGTTGCCTGATGATATAGAGTCTTATACTCACCGTAGCGGACGTACTGGACGTGCAGGGAAAACAGGTACTTCTATTGCAATAATAAATATGCGCGAACGCGGTAAACTTCGTGAGATTGAAAAGGTTATTGCTAAAGAGTTTATTACCGGAACACTCCCAACAGGCAGACAAATTTGCGAAAAGCAGTTGATTAAGGTTATTGACGATGTTGAGAGAGTTTTGGTTAATGAGGAAGAGATTGAGGGATTTTTACCATCAATATACCGAAAACTTGAATGGTTAAGTAAAGAGGACCTTATTAAACGAGTTGTTTCTATTGAGTTTAATAGATTTTTAGACTACTATAGAGATGCTGACACCATAGAGGTTCCTACCGAGAAAGCGGCTAAAAAGGAGTGCAAAAAGACAAAAAACAGCGAAAGTGATTCGTCAAAGAGAGGAAGGAAAGCAGCTCCCGGTTTTACAAGATTATTTTTAAATTTTGGTAAGACCGATGGTTTTTATGCAAATCATGTAATTGAACTTATAAACCGCAATATGAAAGGTTTTAAACCTTGCGTGGGTAAAATTGATTTATTGCGTGAGTTTTCGTTTTTTGAGGTTGCAGAAGAAGATGCCGACAGCGTAATAAAAGCCTTGAATAAAAGTTTTGCTAACGGAAGAAGGGTTATTGTTGAGGTGGCAGGTGAAAATACAGGCAAAAGCGACAACAGTGGTAAAAAAGATGGCAGAAAGAGCAAAAAGAACTTCAATAATAATGATGATTTTGAGCCCAAAAAGCATAAGAAGAAAGGCAAAAAAGATGATTGGCAACAATTTTTCAATGGCGATTATTCAATACCCGATGATAGTATGTGGGTAAAGAAAAGCAAGAAAAAGAGAAGGTAGTTTCAGTTATTAGTTGTTAGAAAATTGTGAAGAGAATAATATTTTTTATTTCGGTTTTATTTGCTGTCTCATTTTTTGAAGTTTCTGCAAATCCTATTATTGGATTATTGGAAAGAATAGATAAGGGAACTTCAAATAAATTTGAGATTGAAATAGATGATAGCGACAAAGATTTTTTTGAGTTAAGTTCAAGAAACCGTAAAATTGTTGTTAAAGGGAACAATTACCTCTCTGTTGCTACCGGAATTAATTGGTATTTAAAGTATTATGCAGGGATCCACTTGTCGTGGAACAATATGAACAATACTCTACCCGACTCTCTTCCGATTATTGAAAAACCTATAAGAATTGAGAGCAATGTAAAATATAGATACGACCTTAATTTTTGCACTTTTTCGTACTCAATGGCCTTTTGGGATTGGGAGCGCTGGGAACGTGAAATTGATTGGATGGCTCTACATGGCATAAACCTCTCTTTGGCAATAACAGGTAGTGAAAACGTTTGGGTTAATGTTCTTAAAAAACTTGGATATAGCGATAACGAAATTAATGATTTTATTGCCGGTCCTGCATTCTCTGCTTGGTGGTTAATGAATAATCTTGAAGGTTGGGGAGGTAAAAATCACAAAAGATGGTATGAGAGACAATCAGCTCTTCAACAACAGATAATCAAAAGAATGAAGGAGTTCGGCATTGAGCCTGTATTACCTGGATATTGCGGTATGATTCCGAGCAATGCTAAAGAGAAACTCAATATCAATGCTGTTAATACCGGTTTATGGTGCGGATATAAAAGACCTTTCTTTATTCTGCCTAATGATAGCAATTTTAATAAAATTGCAAAACTATATTATCAAGAGCAAAGTAAACTTTACGGAGCTGCAAACTTCTATGCGATTGACCCCTTTCATGAGGGAGGAATGTGTGAAGGTATTGATATGAAACAAGCCGGCTTATCAATTATGAATGCAATGAAAAAAGCAAATAAGAATGCTATATGGGTGGCTCAAGGTTGGCAAGGCAATCCTAATAAAGAGATGATTGAGCCTTTAAAAAACGGCGATATGCTTATTTTGGATTTGCATAGCGAAAGTGCTCCTCAATGGCAACATTATGGCAAACATAATTGGGCATATTGCATGCTCCTTAATTTTGGTGCTAATGTTGGATTGCACGGTAAAATTGATGCTGTTATAAATGGTTTTTACGATATAAAAGATAACGCCAAAAGCAACTTGTTTCTAAAAGGTATTGGAATGACCCCGGAGGGGATTGAGAATAACCCTGTAATGTATGAGCTTATAACAGAACTTGCATGGAGAGAGAAGAGATTTAACAAGAACGAATGGCTAACCAATTATGTAAAGGCAAGGTATGGAACATCTGACTCAACCTTAATTAAAGTGTGGCATATTTTAGGTAATAGTATCTATAATGCCCCTAAAGCAAATCGCCAACAAGGTTGCACTGAGTCAATATTTTGCGCAAGACCTGATTTAAATGCTAAAGATGTCTCAAAATGGGCAAATTCTGAAACATACTACAATCAGTCTGATATTATTTATGCAGCTTCTCTCATGATTGATATTGCAGATAAATACATAGGAAACAATAATTTTGAATATGACCTTATTGATATTGCGAGACAAGCTATTAGCGAAAAAGGTCGTATTGTTTTAAAAGAGATAAAGAGTGCATATGAGAACAACTCTTTTGATTTGTTTTCTCTTAAATGCGATACATTTCTAAACCTTATTTTAGCCCAAAATAGACTCTTGAGTTGTAGAAAAGAGTTTATGGTTGGAAATTGGATTAATTGTGCCAAGAAAATGGGAAAATCTCGCAATGAGAAGACGCTGTACGAGTGGAATGCCAAAGTGCAAATTTCAACATGGGGCAACAGAACAGCCTCTGAAAATGGCGGATTAAGAGATTATGCCCATAAAGAATGGAATGGAATATTAAAAGATCTATATTACTACAGATGGAAAATCTATTTTGACGAGTTAAAGAGTGGTTTTAAGAATAAGGAATGTAAAACCTTTGATTGGTATTCAATTGATGAAGAGTGGATAAATAAAAAAATGAGATATCCTGACAAACCCACTAACAATAGTTTAAAGATTATCAAAGATATCTCTCTATTATTTTCTAATCTAAATTAGTAATTATTATCTGCGAATATTTCTGTACTCCATAAATTTAGTATAACTACGAATGTAATCGTGTTCATCGTACGGCAATGATGCCAATACAAGAGTTATAGCTCCTGATGAGAAGTTTTTTATCTCTCGCCAAATTCCAGGCTGAAGTAACAATCCATAATAGGGTCTGTTTAAAGTTATAGTTTTTCGCTCTTTACCATCATCAATAACCACATCAAAACTTCCACTGACCGCTACTAACATTTGTGCCAACTCTTTATGAGCATGACCTCCTCTATCAGTAGCTCCTGGAACGTCATAAATATAATATACCCTTTTTATTTCAAAACCCATATCCTTATTGCCTCCTTCAACTGCAGTAAGGTTTCCGTTTGGGCGATAATGCTTTCCTAATTGAATTATCTTACAATCCGCAATACTATGTAGTTTCTTATTCATTACTATTTATATATTGTAGATATTCATTAAAATCTTCGATATAATCTTCAGATGAGTAGTGTGTTGATGATAAAACCAACGCTACTGCATTTGTTGAGAAATTTTCTATCTTTCGCCATATTTTATTAGGAACATATACTCCTTGATATGAACGATTTAAAGAGAAAACCTTCTCTTCTTTACCATCATTAAGTATTATATCAAAACTACCTGATAATGCCACAATGAACTCATGCTGTTCTTTAAATGCATGCCCATAACGTTTCTCACCACCAGGTACGTCATATATCCAATATGCTCTTTCTATAGCAAATGGGATATGGGTAAACTCCTCTATAACTGAAAGATTACCTCTAAAATCTTCCTCTTTGGGAAGCATCACTATTTTTGCATCACTGAGAGCCACTACTTACTAAAATCTTTTACCAAATTTATCAAATATTGACCATATTGATTTTTCTTCATAGGTTCCGCAATTGACAACAATTCTTTCGAGGTTATCCATCTATTGCGGTATGCTATCTCTTCAAGACAAGCCACTTTCAATCCTTGTCGTTTTTCTATAGTTCCTATGAAGTTTGAAGCATCAAAAAGAGAATCATGAGTTCCTGTATCAAGCCAGGCAAAACCTCGTCCTAAAAGAGATATTTTAAGACCTTGCTCCTCTTTAAAAATATTATTTACAGAAGTTATCTCCAATTCTCCACGAGCTGAAGGTTTTATACTCTTTGCTATCTCCACTACTTTATTTGGATAAAAATATAATCCTACTACTGCATAATTTGATTTTGGATTTTGTGGTTTCTCCTCAATTGATGTAACATTCATCTCTTCATCAAATGTGGCTACTCCATAACGTTCCGGATCATTTACCCAATATCCAAAAATTGTAGCTTCTCCATTATCAGCTTTCGCTACAGCCTCTTTAAGCATTCGTGAGAAACTCTGTCCGTAAAATATATTATCTCCGAGAACCAAACATGCCGAATCGTTACCGATAAACTCCTCTCCAATTATAAATGCTTGTGCTAATCCATCTGGCGATGGTTGCTCGGCATACGAAAATTTCACCCCAAACTGCGAACCATCTCCTAATAACCTTTCAAAACCCGGTAAGTCGGTAGGCGTAGAAATTATCAATATTTCTCGTATGCCTGCCAACATCAATACAGATATAGGATAATATATCATAGGTTTATCATATATTGGCAACATCTGTTTTGAGACTCCTTTTGTTATTGGATATAGTCTTGTGCCTGAACCACCTGCTAATACTATTCCTTTCATAATTAGAGAATTTTTAAATTATCTGTTATTATACATCTTTTCGTAATACTTCTGATACTCTCCGCTTGCCACCTCTTCAACCCATGATTGGTTTTCTAAATTCCAACGTATGGTCTTTTCTATTCCTTCGGTAAATGGGGTCTCGGGATACCAACCTAACTCCTTCGCCGTTTTTGAGGGGTCTATAGCATAACGCATATCGTGTCCCAAACGATCGCCTACGTATGTTATAAGATCATAATTTATCATCTCAACAGGAACTTTTAACGCCGAGCGGTATGATGGCTCCTCTTGCATTAATCGTGCTATGGTATCTATTATAAGTTTTACGATATTTATATTTGTCTCTTCATTAAATCCACCAATATTATAAACCTCTCCCTCTTTTCCGTTATTCAATACCATATCTATTGCCTTGGCATGATCCTCAACATATAACCAATCGCGAACATTTTCTCCTTTACCATATACAGGTAACTTTTTACCTTCTAAAATATTTTTAATAATTAGCGGAATCAATTTTTCGGGGAAATGATATGGCCCGTAATTATTTGAACAACGTGTTATATTAACAGGCATCTTATATGTCTCATTGTATGCTTTTACTATCAAATCGGCACCGGTTTTCGAAGCAGAATATGGAGATCGTGGGTCTAATGGTGTAGTTTCTGTAAAAAACTCTTTACCATAAGTTTTTAGATTTGTTCGTCCTTTCACAACTTGTTTCACTTGCTCATCATCTATTGATAATGGTTCCGGTGTCTCAAAATCTTTTGTCAATGAACCATAAACTTCGTCTGTTGAAACTTGAAGATATTTTTTACCCTCTTTATATGTTGGGTATCCTGCATTATCTTTTCCTGTAGCCCACGCATTTTTAGCACACTCTAACATGTTTTGTGTGCCTAATATATTTGTTGTCAAAAATAGTTGTGGGTTTGTTATACTTCTGTCAACATGTGATTCTGCAGCAAAATTTACAACATAATCTATATCATGTTTCTCAAAAATAGCAGATACAGCATCTCTATCGCAAATGTCTCCCAATACAAATTCAACTCTTGAATCCTCTATTTCATTTTTTATAGTACCTAAATTACCTGCATATGTTAATTTATCAAGTATAACAATGAATATATCTTGATACTTTGACAACATATATTTTACGAAATTTGCACCTATAAAGCCTGCTGCTCCTGTTACTAAATATTTCTTCATAATATAGATATTTTATGCGAAGATAGTAATTATATTTTTTAATACAACAATAGATTTACAAAAAAAGAGGATATGTTCAACATACCCTCTTATCTTGCTATATAGTTTTATTAAAATTTGAAGTCAAATCCTGCCAACAACATGGCTGTTGCATCAAATCCTGCATTTGATTTATATCCGTCTATCTTATCGCCATAGAATACTCCGCGAGGCTCAACATAGAAGTTTACATGTTTGCTTAGCCTTACATTCGCTTTTAATCCAAATGCTGCTGTATATGTAGCTTTTGAGCCGATATTTGCTTCCTTGTCAATAGGTATTACAGCTCCTAAACCTGCAAAGAATAGTGCATCAAATATCTTATTAGGATTATAACCTGATGATAATGATGTTAAATTAAGCATATAATCAGCACGTGCCGATACTACTCCCATCGGTTCTCCTATATATTGATATGGTTTTCTTATATAGTTATATTCTCCATTTATTCTTAAACCATGTACAGAGTTAATCCAACGTCCGTATGCCAAACCTCCGGAATAGGTCATCTTCTCTCCAAAACTTCCGCTTGTAAATTTAGACATCAATGTATTTCCGTATAATCCTAAACCTCCATACATTGATATAAAGTTTTTCTCTTCAATCTCAGTTGTTGCTCCTGATTTAATACGTTCAGACTGATTCATGGTATATGTCATACCTGCCAAAAGTGCAACATTTGTTTTCTGCTTGCTAACCCCATCAAATTTATTCAAATATACTGCAACTTGTGGCTCAATATACAAACCAACCTTGGGTGATATATTAAACATTCCTTGAAGACTTCCTTTTACTCCGGGAATAAATCTTCTATCGTGATTTACTATTGAAAATCCTGCATGGACTCCGGCATTGATATTTAAATCAAATAAACGATATGGCTTATAACCTAATGCAGCGTCCATAAAGCTGAACATTACATCAGCTTCTAATCCTCCATGTGTTATATCTTTTTCGTTTGTCGCGCCATTCAACTTTTCAGCCATTGCACTTACTCTCCAACCTAAGACAGGAGTTTCCCAACAACCAATTGACAAACGTCCTAATGGACCTACGCGGAATTTTGTATTATCCCACAATCTGTTATCAAGATTTCCTGATGCTCCAAGTGCAAATGAGAAGAATAATCGTTTACCTTCGTCCCCTTTAAATATTTGATATGATGCTGCATCGTAACCTCTCATTTTATAGGTTGTTCCGATGTTTGCTGTCATTAAGATTGTCTTACGTGTTATAATGGTATTTGTAAAGACACTACGAGAGGGTGACCATATTGCATGTGGCTCTACATATACACTCCAATTCTTTTGTAAATTGAAGTTCCCTTTGAAGAATGCTTGAAATGCAGGATAGAATGTTGAGTGATGATATATAGCAGATGCTCCTATACCTCCTATTAATTCAAATAATCTGTCTTCGCGATATCCACATACGACATTAGTCATGTTTAGTAGATAATCAACACCAAATGTCAATGTTCTTGCACGATATGGCTCTTCCGATTCAAGTCTCGGATTTCTTGTTCCGTACAATAATGAACCTCCTGAGAATTGAATACCGGAATTTTTAGTAAACCATTTTCCAACACCTATATTAAAGCGATAAGCAAGTGCATCACCTCCTTTTAAACCTTGATCATAACGTTCAATTAATCCTCCCATACCTGCTGATGCAGATACAAACATGTGGTCAGCTCTTGATTTCTGAATAAATTGGTCATTATCTTTTCGATACTCTTCATCGTTACTATGATAAGTTACACCAAATAATACTGAAGCAACTCCATCAAAACGATTCTCTTGTCCGTGAGTATATGTCTTATTATAGAATGATATTCGGGGCTCCATAAACATATCTATGGTTGGAGATACGCGGAATGCTCCTTGTAATCCTATACCCAAACCTCCTGCTGCCTTCCAAGATGTATCGTTATATTTTGTAGCAGCAAGTTCTAATCCGAATGTTCCTATAAATTTAAATATTCTCTTCTCATTATAGCCTCCAAAAAGATTACTATAATTTACCAAATAATCAATTCTACCGACGGTATTAATAAGTTTTGTTGCTTCTGAAACTCCATCTTCAGAATAGTAAGGAGAAAATCCTGCTAAGGCAGAAAATCTTACACCTTGTATAGGCGTAAACCAACCTCCAAAACCTAACATTCCTTCAAAACCGGCATAATTTCGGTCTTTAATATCAAACAAACGAGAAGTTATGCGTTGCAGACCAAATGCTCCTGTAAAGAATACATTATCTTTAAAAGAAGAACTTCCATAATCTGTTGTACGACGTTTTGACTCAGGAACCATCTTATAGGTCATACCCACAGTCACCTCAGGCAATAAGTCAAATTTGCGCTCTTGCCATTTTTCACCCTCATTATAACCATCATTTGCCAATGTTACTTTTGGCTCTATATATACTGCCATAAGAGGTGATACATTGAAACTTCCTTGAAAACCTAAAGCACCTCCTATTAGATTTGTGCCAAAGCCATAACGATATGAACGTTTGTATGTTAATCCTGCAATACCATAAAATTCAAATAATCTGTCCGGATTATATCCTCTGGCAAACGCACTTAAATTAGCCATATAATCAAGGTTAAAGCCAAAAAGAGCATGAGTTTTGGTTCCTCTATCATAAAGATATGACATATCTATACCAAACCTGGCTCCGATAACCGGTGTAAACCATTTTCCGAATGAATATCTTATAACAGGACCTCTTTCTGTTCCGGGTTGATTATTCAAAAAGTTAAATTGTGCTCCGGCACCCAAACTCACAAATGTATGATCCATAAACTTTGGATTATCAAACTTCTCAAGGGGTGGACGCTTTTGTAAGCGATAATCTAAAGCATTAAATTGTGCATATGCTTCTGAGATTGCGATAGAGAATATCACAATCATCACACATATAAAACGCACACTTGTTATTTTAATATTTGTATATATCTTTTCCATCGTTACAACAAGTCTTTAACATCGGCATCAATCTCCGCAATTTCTCTTAATGAAGGATCCATCTCTAATGCAGTTTCTATATAATTAATAGCTTCAACCACCATATCAAGACGGTTTGTTATTATTGCTTTTACATATAGTGTACGAGCTGAATCGTCTGGTAATTCTTGCGCTTTCTCCCAAGCCTCTTCGTTTCGCTTCATTGCCAAAAGGATTAGAACCTCATTTATTCCTCCCTCATCTGCAAATTGCTCCAATGCTTTTTTATAATCTCCATTTAATACGCGAGTCACAGATTTTATATAATCTGTTGTCTCAGAATCAGGCATTAAAGCTGCAACTGAATCGGCACTTTCATATCTCCAATCATCTAAATATGCAACGATCTGATTTGATAAGACCTCAACAGGAGCACCCTCTTTTATAAAAGGTTTCAATAATTCTGCATCTGAACGTCCTTGACGTATATACATTGCTGCAAGATTATTTGCAGCTAACATAAATTTGGGATATACTGATAATGCTTGAGTATATAGAGTTTCTCGTTCAACATCATCTTTTGCCTGCAAGAACATTCTATAAAAGTCGTAACGAGAAAGTTGTGTGTAATTTTGCTCATACATCTCTCGTATCTCCTCATCTTTTAGTACTCGATAAAGAGAGTATCCAAAGTTATATTCTACCCTTCTTAATTCTGGGAGATATTTGGGTACTATCAATGAACGATAGTATGATAATTTACGTATTTTGTCAAATTGAGCATTTAATTTACCTGGATACTTATCAATTATTGCTTGCAACTCACTTGCTTTGTCTTCTAAAGAGTCACGTTTCATCATTGCCACTACAGGTAACCAGTCTTCAACTTTTGATGATGATTCTACTTTTAAGAACTCGCGTGTTACAGGGCTTATATATGATAATATTCTATCACGTGCTACCTTCATACGTTCGTCTGCCAAAACAACATTTTTGCTGTAATTTCCATCTGGCGAAGATATACCATTGATTGACATTGACTCTAATCGTGCATCTGGGTCGTTTTCAAGAAATGCTATTCTATCTTGTAACTTTTTAAGTTCCGACGCATTATGAGGATCGCTTTCGTCAATTTTTGCTTTACCTGGCAGATATGTCAAATGTACCTCTCCCTTGTCGTTACGTAATGCTAACTCAGGTTTTGGTATATATATTGAATCGGTCAAATCTTGTGCTCCTAATTGATAATCAAAGAAACGCAATGGATTTACTGTACCTTTTGCAATAGTCATTGTATCAATTCTGATAATTTTCTTGTAATCTTCAACTGACAAGAATACATCTGAGCGATAATCATCTCGGTTATTCTCAATATAGACAGAATCGTGGTATGCGATAATCTCTCCTTGACGAGACATCTGACTCTCTTGAATATATGGAGACAAAGTGTCTCGCTTAATATCAAACGAATACATTCGCTCTTGTGTCAAAAGATATTCTCTTCCGTCTGACACAACCGGACGCAAATAGATGATTTTACGACGTGTTACATTATATATTGTAGGTTGTACTACCAAACGGTGGTCTAATGCCATTACCTCCTTTGGCACTTTAAATCTTGTGCGCAAATGGAAATAGTTTCCTATAACCTCTATCTCTGATGGTTCAAATACCACATTACCCAAAAGGCTCGCTGTTACTGTAATCTCCTCTATCTCACGAGCTGTAGATTTCATCTCTACATCAATGGTCAATCGGCCTTTTACTTTTACCTTCTCTTCAGAATATCCCATACAAGTAAAAGATAGTGTTGCATTTGGAGCTAACACAACCGAATATTTTCCATCTTCATCGGTTATACCCAATACTCTCTGACGACCTAAATCCGTGATTGACACACCACCTATTCTCTCTCCATTATTTCCTCTAACCACACCGGTAAGACGAATATTTTGAGCGCAAATTTCAAATGGCAAAGCCAATATAAGCGTTGCTATCAACAATAATATTTTAGATATTCTTTTCATCTCTGATTACTCCTTTTTAGAAAATAACGTAAGAAACTGTTACTCCTAACTTAATAGGCACCAAACACCATCTGTTTGCATTATTTGTTGCAGGGAGAGGCTCTCCTTCAAGATATTTCTTTTCCCAACGATGCATTACTCCTACTCCTGCTGTCAGTTCCAAATTCCACCTTTTAGTCAAAACAAAATTATAACCATAAGTAAAACCTCCACCCAATGCTTGTCCATCATGATACTCCTTTTTACGCATTAAGTCATAATCAAGGTATAACAATGTAAATCCTAAAAAGTGTTGCGCCATAGGGCGTTGAAACCAATAACGCAATTCAGGTTGAAGACTCAAATGGTTAAATTTTGAATCAGCATATGGAGTCCAAACATTAAATGACGCTGACAAATCAAGCGACATATAAGGATTCACTACAAACTCTGCAGATACATTTGGAGAGATCGTCGCCCAATCCAAAACGTTAGTTTTTACAGCTATTTTTTGAGACAGACCTGATAAAGGCACCAACATAAATAGTATAAATAACACTATTTTTGCCTTTCTTTTTAAAAGAGAATTTGAGGCATTTACGTTATTTATTGAATGTATTTTCATATCTTTAATTAATCTTTTTATTATTTTCTCTGATACTCAGCAGAAAACAAGCATTCTGCAGATCACAAAATACGGGCGCAAAGTTACATAAATCTTTTATATTTTACAATATTTTTTTAATAAATATTTTCTTAATATTCACTATTTTAGAATAACTGTTCCTAAGTAACTACAATCTCGTAATGAGGTATCACAAATGTTTAGTTTATAAAAAATTTACTTGCAAAATTTCGTATAATTAGTATTTATCGTTACTTTTGTATGATTATTATGTAAATTGCGAATTTATTTGTAGTTACGACATATCACCTCTTTTAATTCAAGAAATAAAAGCAAAATGATTAACAACCCTGAGATAAACAGCATAAAGCAACGATTTAATATTATAGGAACCACCCCCTCATTATTAAGAGCAATAAGCCGAGCTATTCAAGTTGCGAGGTTTGACATATCGGTTCTTATAACTGGAGAGAGCGGAACGGGTAAGGAGTTTTTTCCTAAAATAATACATGAAAACAGCGAAAGAAAACACAAAAAATATATAGCCGTAAACTGCGGAGCAATACCTGAAGGGACTATTGATTCAGAGCTATTTGGGCATGAAAAAGGAGCCTTTACGGGTGCTTTGGCCGACAGAAAAGGGTACTTTGAAGAAGGCAACGGAGGAACAATATTTTTAGACGAAGTTGGTGAACTACCATTAACGACACAAGCTCGCCTTTTAAGAGTTTTGGAAAATGGAGAATTTTTAAAGGTAGGTTCTTCAAAAGTTCAAAAAACAGATGTACGAATTGTGGCTGCTACCAATATGAATATGACAAAAGCCATTCAGGAAGGCAAATTCAGGGAGGATCTTTTTTACCGATTAAACACGGTGCATATTGAGCTTCCCCCTCTTCGTAATAGAATGGACGACATTCTTCTGCTATTCAGAAAATTCACATCTGATTTTGCCGAAAAATACAAAATGCCGGCAATTCGTTTAACCGAAGACGCAAAAGAGCTTTTGCTTTCATATCGTTGGCCCGGAAATATCAGGCAACTACGAAATATTACTGAACAGATTTCAATATTAGAGACTTCAAGAGAGGTTAATGCTGATGTTCTTCGTTCATATCTTCCTGTTTATGATGGACCTAATTTACCTGCCATAAACAAGAGGGAGAGCAATGCCTTTATAGATGGCGAACGAGAAATGCTCTATAAAATAATATTGGAAATGCGTAAAGAGTTGAATGAGATTAAAGAAAAAATTGAATCGACTGATATAACCGATATAAATATTCCTCATAAACTTCACTCCTCAAATTATGGAGAAGAGATACATCATGAGGTTATACCATCTGTAATTGAACGCAAAACGCAAATTTTTGATAATATTGAAACTGTACATGCTGAAAGTGTTGAAGACAATACCCTTTCGCTTGAAGATGCGGAAAAAGAGATGATAAAAAAAGCTCTTGAAAGAAATAATGGCAAACGCAAGAAATGCGCTGAGGAGTTAAAAATTTCAGAAAGGACACTATATCGCAAAATAAAAGAATACAATTTAGACTAATGAAACGTATATACAAAAAAATAGTTTTATCATTTGTCATAGTTACAATAATGGCAGGCTGTACCATATCATACAAATTTAATGGTGCTTCAATTGACTATAATACAACAAAAACTATATCGATTGCAGATTTTCCCATTAGAGCCTCATTGGTATATCCTCCTCTTGCTCAAGCATTCAATCTTGCATTGGAAGATATATATGTAAGACAAACACGTTTGAACGTTGTAAGAAACAACGGAGACCTACAAGTTGAAGGTGAGATTACAGGATACGACCTTACTCCTCAAGCCGTAAAAAGTGATGCTTATGCATCACAAACAAGACTAACAGTAAGAGTAAGAGTAAAATATACTGACACTAAAAATCCTCAATTTAGTATTGACGAAACATTCAGCGCTTATCGCGATTTTGACAGTTCAAGACTATTGACTGAGGTTCAAGATGAACTCATTGGCGAAATAACAAAAGAGTTGGCAGAACTCATTTTTAATGCAACTGTAGCAAACTGGTAATCTATGGCTCGCAATAATAAAACAAAAAACAGAGTCTCAGACGGATACAAACGCAACAATCTGCTCTCGGCAATGAATAAGCCGGGAGACAACCTTGCAACCCTCTCTAAAGAGTTGAAAAAGTTAGCAGCATTTATGCACAACTCAAAAAATAACGAAACAGACAACTACGAGCCTAAAGATATTATTGAAAAATCTGAGAACAATTCAGAAGATAATTTCTCATCAATAAATTCATTCTTAGAGAGTAATGGCGTTAAGGAAACATCTCTTGACGATATTCTTATAAGCGAGGGTTATAGTAACGATTACTTTGCTATGAACGAGGAGACAACCACTCCCCTGCATAATGATAAACAGATAAATTCAATTGACTCTTTTATTGAAGCAGTTGAAAATGGAGAGTTTAGTAAATCCATTGAAGATGATAGTGAAGAAGAGATTGATGAGGACCTGCTTGAAGAAGAGGAGTATAACCAACCTATTGATGAGAGTTTTTACACAGAAAGTTTGGCAAGTATTTATATAAAACAACGTAAATATGCACGAGCTTTGGAAATTATTAAGAGCATAAGTTTGAAAAATCCAGAAAAAAATATTTACTTTGCAGACCAAATTAGGTTTTTGGAAAAATTGATTATTAATGTAAAATCTGAATAAACATGGCAACATTTATTACCATTCTTATTGTACTTGCAGCTATATTGATGATTCTCATCGTGTTAGTACAAAATTCTAAAGGTGGAGGTTTGGCTTCAGGCTTTGCTTCATCAAACCAAATTATGGGTGTTAGAAAAACTACTGACTTCCTTGAGAAAACAACTTGGACATTGGCTGCAACTATTGTTGTCCTAAGTATTCTTTCTGCTGCGTTTATCTCTCGCACAGGAGTTGAGACTTCTGAAATTCAGAACTCAATTCAACAAGAGGCTCCCGTTGCAATGCCCGACATTCAACAAGAGACAGCTCCTGCAGAGGTTCCCGCTCTACCAGAGAATGCTCAAAACTAATAGTTATAGTACATAGTTAAGAGATAAAAAAACAGCAACATAAGTTGCTGTTTTTTTATATTCATTTGTAAGCAATTGATGCATTACATAAACTTTATCAGCCAATTTTAGCGAATTAGATATCTACTTCAAAAAACACAATTATATATCTTTACTACGATAACTCTCACCCCTATTTTTAATATATAAGATAATATTTAAACCATTACACTCACCATATAGATATCAAGCAGATTATTCAATTGAACAATCTGCTTGATATTTTATTATTAGCTTCTAAAATGACCAAGTATAAGAAATAAGGCTATTTAACTACCACCTTATATACTTTTGATGCAACTTTTACAATATATATACCGGAAGTTTTCACTATTTGCGCTTGTCCATCAACAAATTGTCTATTTTCAACTATTCCCGACATATTATATATATGTACTTCTTCGTTTTTTGAAGTAACTATATTTATTGCTCCTGCCGATGCATATACTACCGCTTCAACCGCATTTACATCTTCTATACCGCTAAAATTGGTATATTGAACATTTATCTCGGTATCGGAAGTTACTTTTATTGAATGCTTTCCGTTAATCAATTCTGACGATTTATCTTCTCCGTTTACGGTATATGCAATAAGTGACTCTCCTTCAACAGGAGTAAGAGCTACTGCAACTTCTGTTCCATAATTAACCATTGAACCACTTTGTAGTTCATTTTGCTCTGCGTCTTTAAGGATAAAATCAACTCCTCCTTCAATGGTATAGTTTATAGTATGTTGTTTTATTTTATAGGTTGCAGATATTTATTTGTGTATCCGACTCAGGTAGATATGCATAAGAGCCTGACGAATTGTGTTGTGCCGTTACATCTTCTTCATTTATTAACAACTGTTCCAACTCATATCCCTCTACAGGGGTTGCAGTTATTAATAATACTGTATTTTCAGGGACAGTAGTTCCTGATGCCACAATAGAGTTGTTTTCCAATGTTTTAACCATGAGTTTACCTCCTTGCTCATAATTTTTATAAAATTTTACCCAATCAAGATACATCTCAACCGGCAGATCTGCACCTGTTACACTTCCTACCCATGAACCTCCTAATTGCATATCAAGAATAAGGTAAAACTCTTTTCCGTACGGATATTGATCGGTTGCCCCTGTATTGGGATATGCCATTGTTACATTGCCGTTTACCATCAACTTGGTTGTATCCGGAGAAAGCACTACTCCATAAGTGTTATAATTTGCAACATTTACAGATTCTGTTATATGAGACAAAGGACTCTCCTTGCTTACATTATATGTATAATTGCTATGTAGTGTTTGATATACAAAGCCATCGTAATTGAGATGCTCAAAGATATCTATCTCGCCACAACCGGGCCAACCTGCCGATTGGTCTTCAGGCATCATCCATAACGCTGGCCATGCGCCTTGAGCTGATGAGGTCTTTGCTCTTATCTCAATACGTCCGTTTGAGAAACTTTTTTTACCTAACGACTCTATTCCTCCACATAAATATGAACGGGTATCGCCTGTTATTGCTTGTCCCGGATTAGCTATTCCTCTGAGAACTATATTTCCGTCTATAAAATCAAAGCAACCATCGTATGTTGATATGTTTTTTCGCCAATCGGGATTTCCGCTCTCATATGGTTCAATCTTTGTCCAGATGGTTTCATCAAGAGTGCCTTTGTCAAATTGCTCCTCCCACTCCAATTTATACTCCGATGTATATTGGTTATTTATGGTTATCTCGTAGTTACGAACCAAACCTGATAGCCTGAGAGTCAAATCTACTATTGCCCCTCCATTCTGCTCCATTGAATTACCTGTTGCAGTTGTACGTCCGCATGGGTCAGGAGAATCCCAATCAACTTTAATTCTCATACGGTAATCTCCCGATGGGATATCTTCGGGTATAATAAACGAGGGAGTTGACGATGGTGGACATACACCTCCATCAGCAAGTTGTTCTCCTTTACTGTTACGCCATACACCATTCTGCATATAGCCACTATGTGCCACAAGCTCATTATTGGTGTTAAATTCTCCATCGTTATCATAATCAATATATACATATCCCTGCATCCAAACTCCTTCATATACAATTTGAGGTGTTATTGTTGCCCCGGCTTGTGCATAAAAAACTTTTGATGTTTTGTTATAATATATGGGAGAGTATCCGCTTGATGCTATAGTGAGAGGTGAAAATTCATAGGTTCCCCCTGTGAATGCTACACTACTAAGATAGCGCGACGAGTTTGAAGATGTTGTTCGCGTACAATAATCAGCCTTAACATTCATAGATGTTAATACTGAAAACATCATCAGCAATAAAAAGTAGCTTTTTCTCATATTAATTATATTTTAATTGTTTACGATTTGTAAAGATATACATTTTTAATAATAAAAAGTTGAGGATATGTCTTTTTTTTGACATATCCTCAACTATATGTTGTCATTTTTATGTTCTAATCAAACATTAACGGCGTTTTGCTTGTTGTTTTGCACGCTCACGCATTAATGCCTCTTGTCGCTTTTGTGCCTCTTCTAATCTTGCCATAAATCCGCTCTTTTTACGAGGTTTCTTTTGGTTCTCTTTTAGTTTTGCCAAAACCTTCTCCTCATTTATTAATTTACGGAAAGCATATGTTTGAAGTATTGTTATCAATAGAGATACAAAATAATAGTAACTCAATCCTGATGCATAGTTATTAAAGAAGACCAAAAACATCAATGGCATTAAATACATCATTGCTTTCATTCCCGGCATTTGAGAGCCTGTTGCCTGACTATCCATATTTATCTTTGTATAGATAATATTTGTTATGGTCATCAAAAGACAGAACAAACTTATGTGATTCCCGAAGAATGGTGTTATCAGTGGTATATACATATCCCATGAGAAGATTGAGTCGTATGATGACAAATCTTCAGCCCAAAGGAATGGTTCTCCTCTCAACTCTATTGATGAAGGGAAGAAGGCAAACATTGCTATCAATATGGGCATTTGTAATAACATTGGAAGACAACCGCTCATTGGGTTTGCACCTGCCTTGCTATACAAATCCATTGTCGCACGTTGACGTTCCATTGCCTTTTCATTGCCTGGATATTTTTTGTTTATCTCTTCAACCTGGGGACGCAATACTCTCATTTTGGCTGTTGACATATACGACTTGTATGTAAGTGGTAACAATATCAACTTTATTATTATTGTTAATAAAAGTATTATTATTCCATAGTTACTAATAAAACCTCCGAGGAATGTAAATACAGGAATTACAAGTATCGTGTTTATCCAGCGAAATAGAGATATTCCCAATGGAATAAGCCTATCCAAATCAAGTTGCTCAGCATCATCTAAACCTTTATCATAACTTTTTAACAATGGATAGAGATTGGGTCCTAAGAATATTCTGAATGATGGTCCTTGTGCATTAGCAGGATTATAATCAAACGATGTTTTTACATCAAAATTCTTCAAATAAGCCGAATCGCCTTCAATTATTGAAGAGGTCATCTCTGCTCCATTAAATTTATGGTCGGCGATAAAGGCTGATGAGAAGAACTGATTTTTAAAACCTAACCACTTTATTCCTGTATTAAAGGTCTCCTTGTCATCGTCTGTTTCTGAGAGATAGTCAACATCTGAACCTACAAATTTGTAATACAATGCGCTATTACGCTCCTCAAACATTCGCCCTTTTTCTTGACTGCGAAGTTTTTGATTCCAATAAAAATCAAGATGAGCAGTATTTTTTGGTAACACATTATTCATTCCCTCCTGCTCAATCTCCATTTTAAGCATATAGCTATCTGAAGGGAGTGTATATTTTACAGCAAAGTTAGCTCCGTTATCAGTAGCCAAAGACATAACAACGGTTGAATCTGAGTTTTTTTCTGCTGAAAAATACAAATCATTAGAATCAACAACTCTACCTTGAGTTTTAAAAATGATACCATAATTATTATCGCTCTCGTCAAAAAGAACCAACGGCAATGAATCGTAACGAGAATACTCTTTAAGAGTTGCCTTACTCAATACTCCACCCTTGCTATTAAATTGTAAATCAACAAGATTGTTTGATAATGTTATTATACTATCAACGCCCTGTGCCACTGACGAAAACTCTCCAAATTCAGCCTTTAGTTGAGCATCAACCATTGCTGAATCAGTTACTACGTTTTCAGTTTGCGCTTTTATAGCCTCTGCTTCTGCTATAGCCTGCAACATCTCTTGTTGCACAAGCGCTATTGAATCATTATATTTTTTTGCCTGCTCAATCTCCTCTTGCGAAGGTTGATTAAGCCATGAATAACCAAAAAGAAGTGCCGCTATAAGGAGAAATCCTATTATAGTGTTTTTATCCATATTCCCTTTTTAATCTGTTTATCTATTTCTATTTGTCTATTTTTTACTATTCTCTATTGCTGTTTTCATAAAACTCATAAACAAAGGATTGGGATTTAATACGGTACTATTGTATTCAGGGTGATATTGTGCTCCTACATACCATTTCAAAGAAGGTATTTCAATAGCCTCTACCAATCCGGTTTCAGGATTCTCTCCCACGCACATCAATCCAGCTTTCTCAAATTCAGCACGATACTCTGTGTTAAATTCAAATCTATGGCGATGACGTTCTTTTATATCAAGAACTCCATATGCATTTGCGACTTTTGAGCCCTCTTTTAAGTGACAGCTATATTCTCCTAATCGCATTGTTCCGCTGATGTTAAGCACATTCTTTTGCGCCTCCATCAAATCAATTACATTATGTTTGGTGTTTATCTGTATCTCTGTTGAGTTTGCATCTTTATAACCCAATACGTTACGAGCAAACTCTATTACCATACATTGCATTCCTAAACACAAACCAAGTGTTGGAACATCATTCTCGCGTGCATATTTAAGAGCTACAAACTTTCCGTCAATTCCTCTTTGTCCAAAGCCCGGAGCTACAATTATTCCATCAAGATCTTTTAATGCCTCTTCAACATTTGCCTCTGTTAAATCGGCAGATTGTATCATCTTTAATTCAACTTTACGGTCGTTATATGCCGCTGATTGTATTAAAGCCTCTGTTATTGATTTATATGCATCTTGCAACTCAACATATTTTCCTACTATACCAATCTTAACTTTTTCTGTCGCATTTTTAAAGCGGTTAACAAAGTTTTCCCATTTTGTTAGGTCAGAAGGATTATTTGAGTAATCAACACCTGTTTTACTTAATACAATCTCGTCTAATCGTTGTTCTTGCATTTTCAAAGGAACCTCATATATTGAGGGAACATCAATTGATTGTATCACTGCCTCAGGCGACACATTACAGAATTGAGCTACTTTACGACGAATATCGTCAGCCAAATCATGCTCAGTACGCAACACCAATATGTCGGGCTGAATTCCTAATTCTTGTAATTTTTGAACGCTATGTTGTGTAGGCTTAGTTTTTAGCTCTTTTGCTGCTGCAATGAATGGAACATATGTTAAGTGTATGCACAAGCAGTTTTTTCCAAGTTCCCATCGCAACTGACGTACTGCCTCTAAATATGGTAATGACTCCATATCTCCTACAGTTCCACCAATCTCACTGATTACAAAATGATAGCCCTCTTTTGCTCCAAAATGTTTTACATTGCGTTTAATTTCGTCTGTTATATGAGGTATTACTTGTACTGTTTTACCCATATAATCTCCTCGGCGTTCTTTATCCAATACGTTTTGATATATACGACCTGAAGTTATTGTATTACCGCGTGTTGTCTTAATATTTGTAAAACGCTCGTAGTGACCTAAATCCAAGTCGGTCTCACGACCATCGGTTGTAACATAACACTCTCCATGTTCATACGGGTTTAATGTACCCGGATCAATATTGATGTATGGGTCAAATTTTTGTACTGTTACTTTATATCCTCTTGACAACAATAATTTTGCCAATGACGCAGATATAATACCTTTACCCAATGAAGAAACAACTCCTCCTGTTACGAAAATGTACTTAGTTTCCATCGTATTTATTTTGAAAATTTATTTTTAATCAACTCACAAAGGTAGAAAAATATTTGCATTCTAAGTATATAAATTCGTTAAAGATGTACCATTTTTTTTCTTTTTTTTATTACTGTTATTTTTTTATCATATTATGTGATTTTTAAATAATAAATAACTAATTTTGCAATAATTTGTGGATAGTAACCCCAATTGTTTTTATTAATTTATTTGAATAGTTAATTTCAGTTTTTTTATTTATGAAAATACTTTTACTTCTTTCACTATTTTTCATTGGGACTAATGCTCAAGGAGAAAACAATGTAAATCCTGATAGCTTAGTTGCAACTACAGCAAATGTTATTGACTCTGTTGCCATTAACATTATTGATTCTGTTACAACAGAAATAAACGAGGGAATTGCCGTTATTTCTGACTCTTTATCAACTATTGCAGCTCCAATAGACAGTTTGAATACAAATAAAGAGGAGATAAAATCAGATGTCATAAAATATTTGGAGAAACTTGCTATCTTTAAAGGAGATTCTACTGTAAACGATTCTCTAAAGGCTATCATATACTCCTCAATTACCGAGTATATAATGGATATAAAGGATAGTTCTGAGAATCCGGTAAGCCCTGCAAATCCAAATTTCTTATCGTTAGTGTTTAACGAAAAGGATATTAATACAAACATTGATATCCCCAAGAGCGAATATTACGACTCTGAAACAGCAACTCTATCATTAGACAATTCTGTTGTTAAAAATTTTGAGCAAAGTGAGAGTGATAAAATTATAAAAGAGGCACAACAAAGCGTAGTAGCTAATAATCCTGAAAATGTAAAATACACAAGCGCAACAATGCCAGAAGTTCCTAAAAATGAAAAGATAGAACGTTCAGGTAAAAAAGAGTTGGTTAAAGTAAATACCCCCACTCTTATCGCAACCAATATTGAAACCGAGACTCCTCCCGTAACAAAATTATGGAAACATAGTTTTAATAGCTCTATTCAAGTATCTGAAGCATATGTCTCAAAAAACTGGTATCAAGGAGGCGAAAGTAACTTTAACTTAATCAGCGACCAATTGTATAATGTAGAATACGACCATAATAATATCTTATTTACAACAGGTTTTCAATGGAAATTAGGTATAAGCACAACACCCTCTGACGAATATCACAAGATAAGCATAAACGATGACCTTTTCCAGATCAATTCAAAACTTGGTATAAAAGCGGTAAAAGATTGGTACTATACCGTTTCGGTTCTTCTTAAAACACAGTTATTTAGTAGTTATGCCTCAAATAGCGAAACTAAAACTTCTGCTTTCTTCTCTCCCGGAGAACTTAATCTCGGAGTCGGTATGAGTTATAACAAAAAAATACCTGAAAGAAAGTTTGAAACATCTGTAATGTTTGCACCACTTTCTTATAACTTAAAGTTCTCTTTGGATAAAGAGTTGGCAGCAAAGGCAGGTATTAAAGATGATAAATTATTTGAAAATCAAGTCGGTTCTTCTTTTGAGGGAACATTCAAATGGGAATTCTATCCAAACTTGACTTGGACTTCAAGATTATTCTACTTTACCGATTATAAATCAGTATTAGCAGATCTTGAAACCGGATTGAATTTTATATTCAACAGGTTCTTCTCAACAAAAATATATCTTCACGCAAGATATGATGATAGCGTTGACAAGAACAAACATCACAATCACTTGCAATTCAAAGAGATGCTAAGCTTTGGATTTAACTACAAGTTTTAATAAATCAAGATGAAGATTTCTCAATATATAAGAGGTAAAGCAAAATATATTTTTTTCATTATTATTTTGCTACCTCTTAATATTGTGGCTCAATGTCCTGAGATATGGGACAGAGCAGATTCTGTTGATTTAAACAGTGCGTATAATCTCTTTCGGAATAACGATATTAACTCTATTGAAGGTATATGGGAAAACCGCAATGGAGTTATTTTTATGATTGAACATTGCCCTCAAAACGAGTGCATGGCAGATTACCGTATGGTTATGCTCGTTGACAAAGTTTATTATAGTGATGTGCATATAAAAGTACCTGCCGGGAATGTTATTGGAACTATAAGCAAAACTGCCAATAAAAACATTTTCAGTTGCAAATACCGTCGTAAAAGCAATGACCCCTTTACATATTACCACATTACTTTAACTAAAGGCAAACTATCTCTTGTCTCTGGTTCAAATCTTTCGCGAAGACTTTTTGCCGTAAAAATTTATCCAACTGAAAAAAGTACTGAAAAGACGCGTAAAAAATCTCCTTTTGAGAATGGTTCTATTGATAGAGAGCAACACTAAAAGATAGATACGAGTATGAAACTTAAAAGAAAATCTTTTTTCAAATCATTGTTTACAGTTATATCAGATATAAGATTTTCTCTTATAGGTCTTATTATATATGCATTGGCTATAGCAACTGCTACTTTTATTGAAAATTCCTACGGAACTGAAATTGCCTTTAAAGCTGTTTACAACAACATCGCTTTTTATCTGCTACTATTATTCTTAATTTTAGGTTTTATTTCAAATGCAAAAAAGAGAAATTTAAGAAATAGAAAAAGATATGGTGCAATATTTATACACTCAGCATTTATAATAATTTTACTTGGCGCCCTTACAACAAATATTTTAAGTTCTGAAGGAACTATGCATTTGAGAGAGGGTGATACTTCTTCAGATATAACAATTGATGACAGCAAAATCATTTCACGCCCCTACTCCATTACCTTAAAAGATTTTGCTGTTGAATACTATGAAGGAGGGGAATTCCCTTCGGCATATAAATGTTTTGTTGAAATTAAAGATGGTAAAAAACAATACGACGCTGTTATAGAGTTAAATAGTGTATTAAATATAGATGGAGATAGAATATATCAAAAATCTTTTGATACAGACAAAAAAGGTGTAACCCTATTGATAAATAGTGATTTTGCAGGAACAACTGTTACATACATAGGATATATAGTGCTTTTAATTGGATTTATTTTATCTCTATTTGGCAAAGAGAGTAGAATAAAAGATATTCTAAAAGATATTTCCAAGAATAGTAAAGTTATTATTATTGTATTTATATTCTCATCAGTAACTCAAACAACTAACGCATTTAATATTGATAATAATATTCTTATCCCTTATGAAGATGCTAAAAAATGGGAACAGATATCGGTTTTAAGCAACAGTGGTATGGTTGAGCCTTTAGAGTGTCATGCACGAACTGTTCTAAGAAAATTGACAAAATCTAATGGCAAAGATGCTGACGAATGGGGAGCAAGGGTTTATATGAGTATAATTGCATATCCTGAAAAATGGAGCAATACACCTTTTATATATTGTAAGAATAAAAATGTTTGCAATGCTTTGAATATTCCTTTTTCTAAATTTATTGCTTTCAATGATTTATTTGATTCATTCGGGAATTACAAACTATCCTCTTTAAAAGCTACCGGAGAAACAGGAAAGGAACTAAAAAAATTAGACGAAAGGGCTCACATATTTGCTGCCATTGCTAATGGCTCGTTACTTAAAATTTTTCCGATAAAAAATGGCAATTGGGGAACACCGATAAAAAATGGATATACAGATAGTGATTCTGTTTTTGCAAAAACAATTTTTCCCCAATATATCGCATTTTTAACAAGCAATAACTCCAAAAGATTGGAATTGATTGACCATATAGCCTCATTCCAACGATTTAAACACCCGGAAGGTATTCCCTCTTCAACAAAAATTAATCTTGCAATTTTTTATAGCAGAGCTCCCATATTTAAGATTGCCGCTTTTGGTTACATTATATTAGGCATTATTCTAACTTTCTTATCAATCAAATATTTGGGAAATAAATCTTTTATACAACAGATAAAGATAGGTGCTATAGTTGGTGCTATTTTTGCAATTTTTCTTCTTCATACAGGAGGAATTATATTGAGATGGTATATCTCAGAACAACCACCATGGAGTAACACTTACGAAACTATGTTATTTATTGCGTGGAGCATGATTTTAGGCGGAATGTTCTTTATCAAACGGAACTCTATCGTCTGCGGGTTATCTGCTGTTATGGCTGCAGTAACCCTGTTTATATCAACTCTTAATTGGTTAGACCCGGTTATAACTCCGCTTATGCCGGTTTTAAATTCTCCATGGCTAATATTCCACGTTACAATTATAACTGCAGGTTATGGATTTTTAGGAATTTGTGCCATTATCGGATTATCCTCTTTAATAATATCATTAAAACAGAATAGCGCCAAAGATGTGGCTCACCTATCTTTGATTAATGAACTATTTATGTATCTTGGTCTAATTCTTATTACAATTGGCACATTCTTAGGAGCTGTATGGGCAAACCAATCATGGAGCAGATATTGGGGCTGGGACGCTAAAGAGAGTTGGGCTTTAGTTACTATTTTAGTATATACAATTATTACGCATACCAGATTAATACATAGATGGAGAAATGATATCATCTTTTCTGCCCTATCAGTTTATGCACTTCTTTCAATATTGATGACCTATTTTGGAGTAAACTATTATTTAAGCGGGCTACACTCTTATGGTAATAGCGACAATGCCCCTGCCGTTGGTTATGTTGCCATTGGTTATGGAGTAATAAGCTTGGTATCAATAATTGCATGGATACGTAACAGGAAAGGGTTAAAACAGATGTAATTTTAATCCAAATGATAAACGTAAATAATCTCGGGGACGTAAATAGCTATTGTCAATTCGGCTAATCAAAAGGATATCACTTGTACTCAATTCATAATATAGCGATATTGATTTTGCCAAATAACGTTGTTCTTTTGAGAAGAGAAATGTTATACGTTGTCCCATAAAAATATGCATACGTATTTTGCTCGGTAGCTGATAATATCCTTTAGGATATTTATGTGGTTGACGAGACCAAAATTCACTTCCGAATATAGTATTAAAATATCCGCCACACGAGAATGGTTCTATTGAGAAAATTGGCGTTAATTGAACACTCCAGGGTATATAATTTTGTTTCAGCGTAAACGTTGCTTTTGCTTTATCAGTTGAATACTTTGGAAGAAAGCCAAAGAATATATCTGTTTCTCCTTGATTTCTCTTTCCGTAGTCCCAACCTGTTCCGAATGAAAGCAAACCCATACCTCCTCCATACTGTATTTTAGTGTACGACGGAATAAGTTTAGCCCATGCCTTTTTATAATTATTTATACGTTTATCGTATTTACATTCAGAATGTAAATTCATAGATATTAATATAAATAGTAGCGATATAATTACTTTAATACATAATAATCTCTTTTTCATAGCCATCTGCATTTAAAGTAAATATATAGTAACCTCGTTTTTTTAAACATGTACATTGGTAATAGACTATTCCATCATTGAAGATATCACTTTCCAAAAAAGAATGACCATGTCCATTTAAACAGAACAAAAGATTTGGAAATCTTGAAATATATGAATGAAAAGATTTTGATAGGTTTTTGACCAGCTGTTCGCTATTAGGAGCAGCATGCATAGCTACTATAGTCCTTTTATGTGAAGGGTTTTTTACAGATAATAATTCTTCAATGTATATAAAATCTGGGACTCGCTCTGAATAATCAAACTCTAACGAATTTGTATTAAGCATTACAAAACGAGTATCTCCTGCCATAAAAGAGAAATTTAACTCTCCGAATATCTCTTTAAAAACATATTCTCCATTTCCTAAACAATCATGATTTCCGATAACACATAAATAAGGGTATCTTAATTTCTGGAGTATATCGCGTTGCATAGCGAACTCATGAGTTGCACCATAATCAGTAAGATCTCCTAAATGCAATACGAAATCAATATCTCCGCGAGAATTAATATCATTTACACAATCTTCAAGCTGATTATACCACCCTTGCGAATCACTTATAACTGCAAATTTTATAACTTCCTTATTTCGACAGTTATTCTCTATTTGATATAGATTTGTTGTATTAATTGATTTTTCCCCTCTTATTTTACCAGCATATTCATGAGGTTCAAACAATTCGCAACCATTGAATAAAATAAGGGATAACAGAAGAAATATTTTGCACCTTATATTCATAACTTTCATAGGCGCAAAATTATAAATTTCAAAGAGTGAAACAGAGTCCGTTTATTCGGTATAAATGTTTAAAAAGAGAAAACTATTATTGCGTAAGATTATTAAGAGAGAGTATCTCCATAAACTTATCTTTATAGGTGTCTGAGATTGGTATATACTCTTTTCCAAATACAATACGGTTGCGTTCTACAAGATTTACATTATCAAGATTTACAATATATGAACGATGCACTCTCATAAAGTTATTTTTTGACAACATCTCCTCGGCATGCTTCATTGTCATTAATGATACTATAGGAGATTGATTTGCCATATATATTTTTACATAATCTTTAAGACCTTCAATATATAGTATATCTTTTATTGATACCCTTTTATACTTTGACTCAGATTTTATAAATATTGTATCCCCTTGAAGCATCTTTTGAGAAAGTTCTTCCGGTTCCTCTCTTCGGAATTTGTTTGCAGCACTTATAAAATTTGAATATGAAATTGGTTTTAGCAAATAGTCAAGGGCATTGAGTCTGTAACTCTCTACGGCATATTGCGTATAGGCTGTCGTAAAAATTACTTTCACACTCCTTGGAATAAGTTTACACAACTCAACCCCATTCATCTCAGGCATCTCTATATCAAGAAAAAGTAAATCAATCTCTTTCTCCGCAATATCCTGCATTGCTTTTATTGAGCTTGTTGTTGAGCCTACCAACTCCATGTTTGGAGTTTTAGCCACATAACTTTCCAAAAGTTTTACTGCTAATGGCTCGTCATCTACGATATAACTCTTTATTAACATATTTCGCTCTCCTCTCTTTTAATAGGGACTACAAGTTTTGCCAAATATTTCTCTTCGTCATGTTTAAGTTCAAAAGAATATTCTCCGTTATATACTATATCCAAACTCTTTCTCAGATTATCAATACCTACTCCTGTTGTATTTTGAGCAACATCATTTCTACGATAATAGCTGTTTTCAACCAAACATGTTACGTTATTATCATCTATCTCTATTTTTATATATATGAATGATCTTTTTGAAGGACTTATTCCGTGCTTAAAAGCATTTTCGACTAATACAACAAATATAAGCGGAGCTACATATATAGTATCAAACTTTTTAGGCAAAGAGACTTGTAAATCTAAATCCTCCGGCACACGCAAACTCATTAACGATATATAATCTTCTATCAATTTTATGGAATTTTGAAGAGGTACAAATTTTATTGTTTGATACTTAAACATTACATCTCTCATTATTCCACTTAACTGCATTATTGCCGTTTGTGCTTTTTGTGGTGATATATCAACAAGCGCATATATGTTATTAAGGGTATTAAATATAAAGTGAGGAGAGAACTGTTTCCTTAAATTTTTTAATTCTGCCTCATCATAGTTATGTTGCAATTTATCAATTTTTTTACCTCTACTACGAGCAACTGTTATTGTTTTTGTTCCCAAAGCCATTCCCACCATAAGAATCAATGGCAATACTTTGCTCAAAATAAACATTTTATTAATAAAAGGTCTTTTGTGATGGTGTGGTGAAGGTGGAGGCAACAATGGCTTTAAGATATCAAAAGGTTCTGTTAATGAATATTTTTCCGGACCTCCAGGTAATGGGCAATACAACTCTTCAATATATACTGTAGGCGGAACATCTCTTCTTGCATGTTTAATATGTTTCTCACTAAATATCATAATTCCTAATAGAATTGATATTAGTAATACATTATTAAGTATATATTTTAAGATATTCTTTTTTTTACCAATCAAGTTTCTTGTTACAAAAACTCTATAATTCAAGATAAATACTATCAATAAGGACCACAAGTATATTAAGAAATCAATATCATGACCCACTTTAGCATTATCACTTTCAAATAAGAAGAATAACAAAGGCATAGAGAATGCCAATATCCATAAAACTACCTCTGATAATTTAGAGTTTAATATCTTAGTAATTATTTTATGTGTTTTCAATTTCAAAAAAGATTTTGTGTGTGTTTTCTCTGTTATAATACAAACATCGCTATGATGTTGAGTGCAAATATAATGGTTTTACACGATTTTTCACACATAACAATCTGTTTTTATTACAATTATATTTATGTAGATTGACTAAAATTTGTAGTTTATAAGAAACTGTTTAAAATTTTATTAAATAATTATTTATAGTTTCAAGAGAGAATATTTCGGATTCTTAAAGGTTCTTTTGGATATCTTTTTCGTCAAACCGCTTGGAAATAGCCCGCTATTACCTACGCAATTTGTTAAAAAATTTACTCCAAAATAACTCTTAAAATAATCTTGAAATAAAATTTAAACAACTTCTAAAAATTTTTTTTACTTTTGCACTACTCGCAATCAAATATCTTATTTACGACATTTATTAGTAATATGAGGCATTTATGTTATATTATATGTATGTTAGTGGCAACTTTATCGTTAGCTGCTTCTAACATCATACCTCATCACCATCATAATGGTTTTGTCGTATTTTCGTATTGTGAAGCAAACCACGAGAATGATGATTGCGACAATCACAATAACTGTTGCAATTCAAATAATGAAGAAGAGTGTAAAAGTTGCCCTCTTTCAATAAAAAATTTATCTATTCTTAAAACCGATCAAAATGAGTTAGACAACAATATCTTTTCTGTCTATGCCGTTTTTGATTGCGATGAATATGATAATAGTTTTGAGATTTACGAAAAGAAAATCAAATATTTCTCTTTTAATGACACATACACGTCATCTTTTGTCTTTTCGTCTCTATCGTTAAGAGCTCCTCCCATTATTTAAAAGATTATTATCTTTTAAACTTCATTGATTAATTCTTGTTTATTAACGTTCGTATCAGTTACTACTGATACATAATATTATTATATATGAAAAAATACTTTTTATACATTACTCTCTTCTCAGTTGCTTTTATGTATGGCTGTAATAGAGATAATCATAATCATCATGAACATAATCATGATAGTGAGCATATACACCAACATAGCGAATTTGAAAAAGAACATCATCATGAAAATGGACATTCTCATAGCCACTCAAACATCAATATTGACGGAGATGAAGATATAGTTGTATTCTCGCACAAACAGGCTGAGAATGCAGGACTTAATTGCGACACCATTAATTATGCACCTTTTGCACATGTTATAAAATGTAGTGGCGATATTGTTTCATCGCCGAGCGATGCCATTTATATTGTTGCTCCTACTAACGGAGTTATCCTATTCGGGAACCCCTACCCTGTTGATGGAAAGATAGTAAAGGCAGGTGAGGTTTTATTTAATATATCATCAGCCAATCTTCAAGACGGTGATGTTGCATACAGAACCAAAATCGCATACGAAAATGCTAAAAGCGACTACGAACGCGCTGCCGAATTAGCAAAAGAAAAGATTGTTTCGGCTAAAGATTTAGCAGATATAAAAGATGAATATGAGAGTGCCAAAGCTGCTTACGAAGCTGTTTGCGGGAAAGATGGTAATGGCAGTGTAGTTTCGGCTCCTGCTGATGGCTATATATCTCAAATTAGTGTAAAAAATGGTGATTACGTATCGGTTGGGCAAACCATTGCTATGATTAGCAGAAATAAAAAACTTCAACTTAGAGCCGATATTGAGAGGGAAGATTTTGCTCATTTACCCAAAATCACAAGTGCAAACTTTACTCTCTCATTTGACAATAAAGTTTACAAACTTTCTGAAATGAATGGTAAATTATTATCATACGGGAAATATATTACACACGGAGAAAATTTTATTCCTATTACTTTTGAATTTGATAATAACGTCAATCTGATTCCCGGATCTTATGCCGATATATTCCTTATTACAGAGAGTGAAGATAATTGCTTGGCTGTACCTGAAAATGCGATATGTGAAGATGAAGGCCTATTCTTTGTTTTTACTCGTATTGATTGCGAACATTTCAGAAAAACTTATATTGAAATTGGCGAAAGGAACGGAGAGAAGGTAAAAGTTCTTAAAGGATTAAATAATGGAGATGTTGTTGTAACAGATGGTGTTCATCAACTAAAAGCAGCATCACGAAAAAGTGTAATACCCGAAGGACATTCTCATAACCATTAATAAGAGGATTTGATATGTTGAACAAGATTATTAAATTTTCATTAGATAACCGCCTTGTTATTGTCCTGGTGGCAATTCTTCTTATGTTGGGAGGTATATACACTACCCAAAATATGGAGGTTGATGTTTTCCCTGACTTAAATGCTCCGACTGTTACTGTTATGACAGAGGCTCCCGGTTTAGCTCCGGAAGAGGTTGAAAGATTAGTTTCATTCCCTGTTGAAACAGCGGTTAATGGGGCTACCGGAGTGAGACGTGTACGTTCTTCATCTACTACAGGATTCTCTATTGTGTGGGTTGAGTTTGATTGGGATACTGATATTTATCTTGCCAGACAGATTGTTTCTGAAAAGCTATCTACTCTTGCAGGCAAACTTCCTAATAGTGCAGGAACGCCCCAATTAGGTCCTCAAACATCAATATTGGGAGAGGTTATGATTATTGGGCTTTCATCTGATTCTGTATCGCTATTGGATATTAGAACTGCAGCAGACTTTCTTATACGACCACGACTGTTATCAATCAGCGGTGTAGCTCAAGTTGATGTTATCGGTGGCGATGTAAAAGAGTACCAGATTCTTTTAAATCCCAATAAAATGCGCCACTATGGGGTAACTCTTGATAATGTTATGAATAATGTTCGTAACCTTAACGAGAATGCGGCAGGAGGTATAATATATGAATACGGTAATGAGTATATTATTAGGGGTGCAATTTCGTCAAAGAGTGCCGATGATATGGCTGAATGCCTTATAAAACGTGAGAATGGAGAACATATCCACCTATACGACATCGCTGATGTAAAAATAGGTTCAAAGGCTCCTAAATTAGGTTTAGCTTCATCAAAAGGGAAAGAGGCCGTTATAATAACTGTTACAAAACAACCTGAGGCAAGGACTTTGGAATTGACTGAAAATATTGATAAGGTAATGAATGATATAAAGAAACAACTACCTGACAATATTGAAATTGATAGTCAAATATTCCGACAATCAAGATTTATTGAGAGTTCTATTAACAATATTCAAAAATCGCTTTATGAAGGTGGTATTTTTGTTGTTATCATTCTTTTTATCTTCTTGATGAGTGTACGAACAACAATAATATCTGTTGTTACAATTCCTCTATCTCTTATTGTTACCATTATTACTCTTAAATTTATGGGGCTAACCATAAACACTATGAGTATAGGAGGTATGGCCATTGCAATTGGATCGTTGGTTGATGATGCCATTGTTGATGTTGAAAATGTTTTTAAAAGATTAAAACAGAATAATTTAAAAGCAGAGAGCGAGAAGTTACCAACCTTGCAGGTGGTTTTTGAGGCGTCAAAAGAGGTGCGCATGCCTATTTTAAACTCAACATTGATTATTGTTGTAAGTTTCTTACCTCTATTCTTTTTGTCAGGCATGGAGGGTAAAATGTTGGTTCCTCTTGGAATATCTTTTATTGTTGCACTATTTGCTTCTACAATTATTGCTCTTACTTTAACACCTGTGATGTGTAGCTATCTGTTTGGCGGTAAAAGAAACCCAAAAAAAGAGAGGGAGCCTATTGTTTCAAGAGTTTTAGGCAAATGGTATAAAAGAGGTTTAGAATGGGCTATATCTCACAAAAAAGGGGTGCTTATTCCTACATTCTGTCTGTTTATTATTGCTCTCGCAACCGCATATACATTGGGACGCAGTTTTTTGCCACAATTTAACGAAGGTTCTTTTACTATAAACATTAGTTCTGTTCCGGGAATATCTCTTGAAGAGAGCAATAAAATAGGCAAACTCGCCGAAGAGATATTGCTTACTGTACCAGAGATACAAACAGTTGCAAGGAAAACGGGACGTGCAGAACTTGCTGAACATGCTTTAGGAGTAAATGCCTCTGAAATTGAAGCTCCCTTTATTCTTAAAGATAGGAGCAAAAAGGAAGTTGCGGCAGAGGTTCGCAAAAAATTATCGGTACTCCCGGGAGTAAACGTTGAAATTGGACAACCTATATCTCACCGCATTGATGCGATGTTATCCGGTACAAGAGCTAATATTGCCATAAAGATTTTTGGCAAAGACTTAAACCAAATGTTTAAGATTGGTAATGATATCAAAAAATTAATTACTAATGTAAATGGTATTGCTGATGTAAATGTTGAGCAACAAATTGAACGTCCGCAATTAAGAATAACTCCCAACAGAGAGTTATTGTCTGACTATGGCATCACTCTTGGAGAGTTTGGCGAATTTATACATATATTATTAGCAGGCGAAGTGGTATCTCAAGTTTATGATGGAAACAGTACTTATGATGTTACAGTAAAACTTGACGACAACAAAAGGAAATCGCTTGACGATATAAAGAATATGCTTATCGACTCTGAAGCTGGTAAAATTCCTCTATATTTTGTAGCAAAGGTTGAATCGGTTATGGGTCCTAACACTATAAGCCGAGAAAATGCAGAGAGAAAAATTGTTGTTTCGGCAAACATGGCTGGTGGCGACCTCACCGGAGGTGTTAAAGAGATTAGAGAACGTATTGAAGATAATATAAGTTTACCGGAAGGGTATCATATTGAATATGGGGGACAATTTGAAAGCGAACAAGAGGCTTCAAAAAGATTGACAATTATGTCAATATTCTCAATATTGGTAATCTTCTTGTTACTATACAATCAATTCAAGAGTAGTATTCAGGCAGGTGTAATTCTTATAAATCTCCCACTCGCTCTTATTGGTGGTATTTTTGCTCTAAGATTTACAGATGGCATAATGAGTATTCCAGCAATTATTGGCTTTATATCTCTATTTGGTATAGCCACTCGCAATGGAATGCTTCTTATAAGCCGATACAATTCACTTAAAGAAGAGGGAAAGAGTTTAAAGGATACTATCATTGAAGGCTCAACGGACCGCCTTAATCCTATTATCATGACAGCATTAACGTCAATGCTTGCTCTTATTCCGTTAGCTATAGGCGGAGACCTCCCCGGTAATGAAATTCAAAGTCCAATGGCGAAGGTCATTTTAGGAGGATTGTTCACTTCTACATTATTGAATATGTTTGTAATCCCTGTTATATATATGATTATTGAGAGAAAGAAAGGGGGTAATTTTAAATCATGAAAAGAGTTATTTTAATAGTAGCCATTCTAAGTTATATATGTAATGGCACAGCCCAAAATATAAGTATTGATAAGGTTCTGAATGAAATTGAGAATAATAACCTTACTCTAAAAACTTTAAGAGAGGAACAAAAGGCAGAGAAACTTGCAAACAAAGAAGATATTGCCTTATCAAACCCCGAGGTTGAATTTAACTATATATGGGGAGCTTATAACCATGATATAAATGGAAAAGGTATATCTGTATCGCAAGAGTTTGATTTTAAGACCATACTCGGTTTTAAAAGCAGAATTGCAAATAAGGAGAACGAATTAATTGATATTGTATATAAGAGAGAGAGAATAAACCTTTTGCTTGAGGCTAAACTCCTCTGCTATGATGCAATTTATTACAATGCTCTATGCAAAGAGTTAAATAACAGATTATCATATGCAAAAGCAAATGTTGATGCATATAAGAAACGTTTTGACAATGGCGATGTGTCGATACTTGAATATAATAAAGTTAAACTTGATTATGCCTTGGCAAAGGGTAAATTAGCCGAGATTGAAGCCGATAGAGAAGAGGTTTTTTCACAACTGACAATCCTTAATGGAGGCAAAGAGATTATACTCCATGATGAGAGCTTTGAATTGATTGCACCCCTACCCCTTTTTGATGTATGGTATGCAGAAGCAGAGGCTCTTAATCCCGTTTTAGAATATGCAAAGAATGAGGTTGAATTGAGCAAAAACAGAATAAGCCTAAATCGCTCTGCATGGGCTCCTACTTTTTCGGCAGAGTATGAACGCTCATGGGAAGAGAACTTTAAGCAAAACGGATTTACAATTGGTATGAGCATACCTCTTTGGGCAGATATTAATAAAGTAAAATCGGCTAAAGCTGCTAAAATAGCATCTGAGAGCAGAGAATCTGAATTAAAGATTAATTTCTATTATCAGATTAAGAGTGCATATAATAAAACCGTTATATTGCAAAAGAGTGCTGCTGAAACAAAAAGTGCCGTAGAACAATTATCAAATATGCTATATTTGGGTAAGGCTCTTGAAAGTGGAGAGATTTCAATGCTTGATTATATTGTTGAAGTAGAACTGTACTATGATGCCCGAACTATGGCATTAGATGCAGAAAAAGCATATTTTTCATCACTTGCCAAACTTGCAGCATATACTCTATAACTTAAATTTAACAATATAAAATAGAATGGAAGCGAAATTTCGCTTCCATTCTATTTTAAGCATATACTTTTAGTTATTAATTCTAATGTATTGCAAAGACTTGTGGTGTTGCACAAAAAGCATTATATTCTTGAACTGTTTGGAATGTTTGAGTTGGAGTATATTTTCTCTCAATATCCTCAAGTTCCAATTTATATCTCTGATTTAATTGAACAGGGACAGAAGCATCTTCCGGTATTGGATTAAGGGTTACCACCATCTTTACATTATCAAAACCTTTTTCTGCCTCAAAAGAGCATTCAAAAGGATAATATGAAATTGCTCCTCCTGATATTAAATTACCATTGGCATCAACATAACTGATTGTTCCTGTTATATCCTGATGAGTTCCGGGCATCAGTTGATATTCATACTCAACATCAACATATTTTCTATCATCATCACACGAAACAAGAGCTGGTATAAGAAATAATAAAACCAAGCTCAAAAATCTACTAATCTTTTTCATATTCTATATTTTTTATTCTGATACAAATAAAAAGAATGGTTATTGTATATGCAACACTATTAATTTTAATTATAAATTTTACATATAACATATCATTTTGGGCATATAATGTTTATCTTTGTAAAAATTAACGATAAATAGAGATAAAGATGATACTTCCAAACAATATAAAAGCCTTGCTATTTGATATGGACGGCGTTATTTTTGATACCGAAGGACTTTATACTGATTTTTGGAAAAGAGAACTTTTTAAATATCTCCCTGATGATCCGGAAATTTTTGATAAGGTCAAAGGCTCAACATTAAATGATATCCTTACAAGATATTTTAAAGATGATGATATCAGAACAAAGGTTGTTGCAGCTATTGATAATTTTGAGACTACAATGCCATTTTATTATATAAACGGGTTTGAGGAGTATTTCAGAAAAATTAAGGACATCGGCTATAAATGTGCAGTTGTTACAAGTTCTAACGACAAAAAAATGGCTAATGTTTTTAACCGCCACCCAATGTTTAAGAGCCAATATGATACAATCATAACTGCTGATGATATATCTTTATCAAAACCAAATCCTCAATGTTTTTTGCTTGCAGCAGAAAGGCTTGGGGTAAAGCCAGAAGATTGCGCTGTATTTGAGGACTCTATTCATGGGCTGAATGCCGCTCGCGCAGCAGGAATGTTTGTTGTTGGAGTTGCAACATCTAACCCATACAACATTGTAAAAGAGATGTCAGATGTAATAATAAATGATTTTAAAGAGATATAAACATTTACAAATTAATAGTATAAAAATTTTAACTATGAACATTTTAATTACCCATAGGGAAGTGGACCCCATAATGCTAAATATTTTCAATACTTTATCATTAGATAAAAAATATAATATATTTATTGCTATTCCTAAAGATGAAGAATCATTTCATAAAATTGAAGGGAACTGCATTAAACTATTTATGAACCGAATAAAATCTAAGTTTACGTGGAGTTCTATTAAGGATATCAGAAGAATTGTAAAAGAAAATAATATCGACATTATATTTTCAGCTGGTAGCTCTGGTTTGTCTAATGCTTTATTTGCAACAATTGGAACAAAAGCTATAAATATAGCTTATAGAGGAACTCAACATAAAATCAGACTAACTGATCCTACATACTACATGGGAATTCTAAACCCTCGCGTTGATTATGTAATATGTGAAACTGAAGATATAATGCAGTCTTTATCCAAATATATTTCAAAGGAAAAACTATCATTCAAGTCAAAACCATATATGATTGAATGGATTAAGAAGGATAACGATGTAACAGATGAAAATCTTCCTGAAAATTCATTCAAATTGGTATATGTTGGAAACACAAAAGGCAGACCTTTCAAAGGATTAAGCTACCTAATTGAGGCAATGATTTTATTAAATGACAAAGATATTCATTTAACCATTATAGGAGATTATAGTGATGAAGACTTTAATATGGCAAATAACAGCAAGATGAATAATAATATTCATTTTATGGGACCTCGTTCTAATGCTATTAGTTATATAAAAAATAAAGATTTATTTGTCTTGCCTTCATTAAGAGACGCTTCTCCAAGAGTAGTCAGAGAAGCCCTCGCTTGCTCTGTGCCTTGCATAGTTACAGATATACCTGGAGCAAGAGACTTAATATCTCCCAAATGCGGTATATTGGTTCCTGCAGGTAACTCTAAAGAATTGGCTGATAAAATAAAAGATTTGAAAAATAATAATAGTAAACTAAATTCCTTAAAAAGCGAATCACAGAAACATATTATAGAAAATTTTAGTGTAGAAGATTATACCAATTACATATCTAAGATCTTTGATAAACTTTATTCAGAGAGAGTTAATTCATAAAAAAGTAAATCTATCTGAGAATATAATAGATTAAACGTCGTAACATAAAAATCCCTTTTTGAACTTTACTAAGTTTCAAAAAGGGATTTTATCATAAAGAGGAATGGTCTTAATTTATAATTTTGTTATAAATTTTATCCTCTGCTTTATCGCAGTCTCCTTATTTCGTTAGTTTTCCATTAATACTCGTCCCAAGCAAGTATTCCTATATCTTCAATTGGTTTGTTGATAAAGGCGTTAATATATGCTGTTGCAAGACGTGCATTTGTTAGCAATGGTATGTTGTGGTCTATTGCTGAACGACGTATGCGGTATCCATTTGTCAACTCGCGTTTGGTATGATTTTTAGGAATATTCACTACCAAATCAATTTGATGGTTTCCAAGAAGGTCAAGAATATTCTCTCCCTCCTCATCGGGCCAGCATACAGGGTGAGCTTTTATACCATTCTCATTCAAGAATGCTGCAGTTCCCTCTGTTGCATATAGTTTATAACCACTCTCTGCCAATACTTTGCAAGAGTCTAATAAATCAACTTTACCACGCGCATCTCCTGACGATACCAATACAGCTTTTGATTTATCAGGTATGCGATAACCAACTGAAATCATAGCATTCAATAACGCCTCATCAAAATCAGCACCTAAACAACCAACCTCTCCTGTTGAAGACATATCTACACCTAATACAGGGTCAGCTTTATGTAAACGAGCAAATGAGAATTGAGATGCTTTAATTCCTATATAGTCAATATCAAATGTTGAAGTATCTGCTTTCTCAACAGGTTCTCCCAACATTATGCGTGTTGCTGTTTCAATAAAGTTACGTTTCAATATTTTTGAAACAAATGGGAAACTACGTGATGCACGCAAGTTACACTCAATAACCTTAACATCATTGTTCTTTGCAAGATATTGAATATTGAAAGGTCCTGAGATGTTCAACTCTTTTGCAATCTTCTTGCTTATGCGTTTAATACGACGTACTGTCTCCATATATATCTTTTGAGCAGGGAATACAAGTGTTGCATCTCCGGAGTGAACTCCGGCAAACTCAATATGCTCTGATATTGCATACTCAATAACCTCTCCGTTACGAGCTACTGCATCAAACTCTATCTCTTTGGCATTTTGCAAGAACTCTGATACTACAACGGGGAACTCTTTTGATACCTTAGCCGCTGCACCTAAGAACTCATACATCGACTCGTGGTCGTAGCATACGTTCATTGCTGCACCTGATAACACATAACTTGGACGTATCAAAACGGGGAAGCCTACCTCCTCAACAAATTTATCAATATCTTCAAAACTTGTCAGCTCTTTCCAACGTGGTTGGTCAATTCCCAATGTATCAAGCATTGCTGAGAATTTGTGGCGGTTCTCGGCACGGTCAATTGAAATAGGAGATGTTCCCAATACAGGCACATGACGACGATATAACTTCATTGCCAAGTTATTTGGTATTTGACCTCCCACTGATACTATAACACCACGCGGAGTCTCAAGGTCAATAACATCAAGTACGCGCTCATAACTCAACTCATCAAAGTATAGTTTATCGCACATATCATAGTCAGTTGATACTGTCTCAGGATTATAGTTAATCATTATTGACTTGTAACCCAACTTACGACAAGTATTTACTGCGTTTACTGAACACCAGTCAAACTCAACCGAACTCCCGATACGATATGCTCCTGAGCCCAATACCACAATGTTTTTACCTGAATTGTAGTCGTAAGGTATTTGGTGTGCATCTGCTCCGTAAGTCATATATAAGTAGTTTGTCAAATCGGGATATTCCGATGCTACTGTATTTATACGACAAACTTTTGGAGTGATATTATTATTTTTACGATGTTCACGAACTCTCAAAATTTCGGGTTCGTAATTTCCATCAGGATTTTCAACATAACGAGCAATTTGGAAGTCGCTAAATCCTAAACGTTTTGCCTCAGCCAAAACATCTGCAGGAAGATCCTCAATGCGGTTGTATTTCTTTAATACAAGTGTGAAATCAGAGATATTCTTCAAGCAGTTCAAGAACCAAGGATCTATTTTGGTTAACTCCTCAATACGCTCAACGCTATATCCCTCTTCAAATGCTTTTGCTATTGCAAATATACGCATATCGGTTGGGTGAGAAAGAGCATAATCCAAATCGTCAAAAGAGATGTCGCGGTTACCTACAAATCCGTGCATACCTTGACCTATCATACGAAGACCTTTTTGGATAATCTCTTCAAAGCATTTACCTATTGACATTATCTCGCCAACAGATTTCATTGCAGAGCCAATCTCACGGTCAACACCAGCAAATTTTGTCAAATCCCAACGAGGTATTTTAACAATCATATAATCAACAGATGGTGCTACGTATGCAGAATTGGGTGTTCCCATCTCTCCGATTTGGTCAAGTGAGTAACCTAAAGCCAATTTAGCGGCTACAAATGCCAAAGGATAACCTGATGCTTTTGATGCCAAAGCCGAACTACGGCTCAAACGAGCATTTATCTCAATAATACGGTAGTCGTTTGTAACTGCATTGAAAGCATATTGAATATTACACTCTCCTACTATACCGATGTGGCGAACAACTTTCTTTGCAATATCTTGCAACATTGTTATTTGCTCTTGTGTAAGAGATACGATAGGTGCTACTACGATACTCTCTCCTGTGTGAATTCCAAGTGGGTCAAAGTTTTCCATTGGAACAACAGTAAAGCAGTGGTCGTTCTTATCACGGATTACCTCAAACTCTATCTCTTTCCAACCCTTCAACGACTCCTCAACAAGAATCTGTTTTGAGTGTGCAAGTGCGCTATCGCAAAGAGTTTTAAACTCCTCATCATTGTTACAGATACCTGAGCCTAATCCTCCAAGAGCATATGCCGAGCGAACCATTACGGGGAAACCGATGCGATGAGCAACCTCTATTGCATCTTCCATTGTCTCTACAGCTTGCGATACGGGAGTCTTTGCCTCTATCTCGTCAAGTTTCTTAACAAACAAATCGCGGTCTTCGGTTATCATAATTGCCTCAACCGATGTTCCAAGAACTTTAACTCCGTATTTCTCAAGAGTTCCATTCAAATATAGTTCTGTTCCGCAGTTCAATGCTGTTTGACCTCCAAACGCAAGCAATATTCCATCGGGACGCTCCTTTTGGATAACTTTCTCTACAAAATGCGGAGTGATGGGTAGGAAATATACTTTATCTGCCACACCCTCTGAAGTTTGTATCGTTGCGATATTGGGGTTAATCAATACTGTTGAGATACCCTCTTCTCTTAATGCTTTTAATGCTTGTGAACCTGAATAATCAAACTCTCCGGCTTGTCCTATCTTTAAAGCTCCTGAACCAAGCAACAATACTTTTTTCATTTTCATCTCCATATATAAATATTTTTCTAACGTTTATCTTTATCTTATGGTACTTTTGAACCAAACGCAAAGATAAAAATATTCTACGATATAATTTCAAATATTCACTATCTTTTTATAAAAAAATTATACTTATTTTTTTTCAACAATTTTATATTAAAATTTCACAAGTTTTATACGTTTAGGTTATTGATTTTAGAACACTTTTTTTTACCTTTGTCGCTTTCCTAAAACAAGAAGTAACATTATGCCCACTTCACTAAGATTCAGAGTTATTGAAAATGCGTTTTTAAAACGCCCCGTAGAGGTAAAAATGCCCGAAGAGAGACCTTCGGAGTACTTTGGAAAATATGTTTTCAATCGTGCAAAAATGCAACAATTTTTGCCTAAAGATATATATGAAAATCTCACAAACTCAATAGATAACGACAAGCCTATTAACCGTGACATAGCCGATGCTGTTGCCGAAGGAATGAAAAAATGGGCAATAAGCATGGGAGCAACTCACTATACTCACTGGTTTCACCCCTTGACAGAGGGTACTGCCGAAAAGCACGATGCCTTTGTTGAGTTGGATAGTGAGGGTAATATGATTGAGCGATTGAGCGGTAAGTTGCTTATTCAACAAGAGCCTGACGCATCGAGTTTCCCCAATGGTGGTATCAGAAATACCTTTGAAGCTCGTGGTTATTCGGCATGGGACCCCTCTTCTCCTGCTTTCATTGTTGATGATACTTTGTGTATTCCAACAGTGTTTATTGCATATACAGGAGAGTCGCTCGACTACAAAGCTCCTCTGTTGAAGGCTCTTCATGCTGTGGATAAAGCGGCAGTTGAGGTGTGTAAATATTTTAACCCAGAAGTTAAAAAGGTTATTGCTTATCTTGGTTGGGAGCAAGAGTATTTTTTGGTTGATGAAGGATTATATGCCGCTCGCCCCGACCTGTTATTAACAGGACGCACTCTTATGGGGCATGAGAGTTCAAAAAACCAACAACTTGACGACCACTATTTTGGAGCAATACCTTCGCGTGTTATAGAGTTTATGAAAGAGGTTGAGATTGAGTGTCTTAAACTTGGTATTCCTCTAAAGACTCGCCACAACGAGGCTGCTCCAAATCAATTTGAGTTTGCCCCTATTTTTGAGGAGTGCAACCTTGCAAACGACCACAACCTGTTGATGATGGCAACAATGCGTAAGGTTGCCCGTAATCATGGATTTAGGGTATTACTTCACGAAAAACCCTTTAAAGGTGTTAATGGCTCGGGTAAACACAACAACTGGTCGCTTGGTACAGACAACGGCATAATGCTTATGTCGCCGGGTAAATCAAAGAACGAAAACCTACGCTTTATTACATTTATCGTTAATGTTATTAAGGCGGTTTATAAATATAACGGATTGCTTAAAGCAAGTATTTCTTCGGCAACCAATGCTCACCGTTTGGGTGCTGCTGAAGCACCACCGGCTATTATATCTATATTCCTTGGCTCTCACCTTACACAAGTGTTACAACATATTGGTAGCGAGGATTTAGATAATTTGGCTGCAACATCAAAGCAGGGTGTGAATTTGGATATTCCTCAAATTCCTGAATTGCTGATTGACAATACCGACCGCAACAGAACTTCGCCTTTTGCATTTACAGGTAACCGATTTGAGTTCAGAGCTATTGGAGCAGAGGCAAACTGCGCATCGGCAATGATTGCTTTAAACTCGGCAGTTGCTAAACAACTTACAGAGTTTAAACACGATGTTGATGAGAAAATTGCAATGGGCATAGATAAGCAAAATGCTATCCTTGCTGTTCTTGGTGAGTATGTCAAAGAGAGTATGGATATATGCTTTGACGGTAACGGATATAGCGACGAATGGAAACAAGAGGCTGAACGCAGAGGCTTGGATTGCGAAACAAGTGTTCCTTTAATATTTGACAACTACCTAACCGATGCCACAATAGATATGTTCTCTTCGGTTGGTGTTATGACTAAAAAAGAGTTAGAGGCTCGTAACGAAGTTAAGTGGGAGACCTACACAAAGAAAATTCAGATTGAGGCTCGTGTTCTTGGCGACTTGGCTAAAAACCATGTTATACCTACATCAACAAAATACCAAAGCGAACTTATTGAGAATGCTTATAAACTTAAACTTCTATTCCCCGACAAAGCCGATAGCCTTTGCGGTAAGGAGTTAGCAACCATTGAGGATATAGGCACTCGTATTGAGGCTATTAAAGGATTGGTTGATGATATGATTGCCGCACGAAAAGAGGCTAACACTATTGAGGATATGCGTGAACGTGCAATTGCTTATCACGATACGGTTGCCCCCTATTTCCAAAAAATCAGAGCTCACATCGACCGTCTTGAACTTGTTGTTGATGACAAGATGTGGACTTTGCCTAAATATAGAGAGTTGCTGTTTATTAGATAAAGCCTCACCCATACCACTCTCCCGTAGAGAGGGGAGCAAATGGATTTTGAGGATAAAAGAAATATTAATACATTTGTAAAAACATAATATACGAGTAGTGAATTATAGAATTAATTCCTAACACCTAATTAACAAACCTTTTTTTGTTGAATCTGCTCTTGCTCAACAATGTTAAAAACAAGTTTTCATTGTATTTGCTTAGATGCAGATTTATTGCAAAGCCTTGAACTAATTTTTAATTTAAAAAATAGATTTTGCCTATGAAACATAACGTATAGTCTGATACGTACATTATAAACATATTGGAAAAAGCGTTTTAGCAATTATTCTTTCTTCCTAAAAGTTTGGCGACTAAAAAGACAGAAAGGAGTAATAGTTAAGATGCTCGTACTATATCAGTACGGGCTTTTAGTTATTCTTCTGTCGAGGTTATGCCAAACACCATAGGAAGAGAATATACTAAAGGTTCCGTGCTTTTTTTATGTGCGTATTCTTTTTTATTTTCAGGAACACGGAGTAAACCGAAAAGCAGATAAGTGAGTAGGGAATATTTTTATTATTTTTTTATGAAAAAGATTATTTTATTTGTTATAGCAATATTTACATTTGTCGGAGCTTATGCAGTAGGACCTAATCTACAAGACATAACATTAAGAAATAGCAGAGGTGAAACATTAGATTTCTATGCTGATCGCAGCAACAAGGTAGTATATAAAGCACCCGGTGCCAATTATTCTCGAGGAGGAACATTCTATGTTGGTTCCACTATTAGTTCGAGAGATGGTTGGGTAGAAGCCCGATTTTCTGTAGAAATACCAATGAGCTATGGACTGAAAAAACTTTCTGGTACAATTTATTACCGTCGTTCAAATGGTCATGTTTCTTATGTTACCTTAGACGGTAGTAGATATAGTTCATCTTCCAGAAGTGTAGCACCAAGAAGATAATAATAAATCTAAAAGATAAAAACGGAGGTCTATACTTCCGTTTTTATCTGAAGCATTATAAAATAGAATATTACAAACTTATTTCACTTATGTAATAAAAAAAGAGAATTTATTTAAAACTTTCTCTTAACCTTCCCTGATGTGGTTTCGGCAAATTGAGGTAGGAATTTTATCTGTTTTGGAGATTTATGTTTTGGCAATTGCTCTTTAAGTTGCGTCAAGAGGTTTTGTTGTTTTTCATTACTCCACTCCTCTCCCTCTATTACAAGAGTGCAGACCTCACCCCATACGGTATCGGGAGTGCCAATTATATAGAAGCGTTGTGATATATATGGCTCTATAAATTTTTCTATCTCCTCTGGGAATATCTTTACTCCTCCTGAGTTTATTACGTTATCGTAACGTCCTCGCCAGATGAAACGGGTGTTATCTGTTAATGTTACTATATCGTTTGTTACCAATCTTTTAACCGACAGGTGAGGAACATTTATTACCAAACACTCTCTATCGTCTTGCTCAAAGGTTACTCCGTTTAGTGCAAAATACTCTTTATCTACCCCTATCTTACGCAAAGCAACGTGCGAAAGTGTTTCGGTCATTCCGTATGTTGCATAGGCATTTACCGATGTTTCAGAGATTTGCTTTTCGGTTGCAAAATCGAGCGGTGCTCCGCCTATTATAAGGTTATCTATTTTTGAGAGTTGTTGTAACGAAACAGTATCATTTAAAATATTTATCACTTGCGAAGGCACCATTGCCGATAGAGTTATTAGGCTTTGCAATGGTTGTTGCAGTGGGTTTGATGAGGGTTTCTGTTCAAGCATCTCTGCTCCTGCCTCTAACCAACGCACTATCATCATTTTTCCTGCTATATAGTTGGGAGATAGTGATAAAAGAAATGTTGAGGTTGCGTTGATATTGAAGAAAGCATTTGTCATTCGAGCAGAAGCTCTCATATCGTTTTTTAGGAGTTGTATGGTTTTGGGTGTGCCTGTTGAGCCTGATGTTTGTGCTGTCATATAGTTGCTATCGCTAAACCACTCCGACACAAAATTTGCAAACTCCGGTGTAACTTCGGAGCATAGTTCCTCAACAGAATGCACTATTTTACCATTTATCTTAAACTCCATTTTATATTGCGGTTAAATCCCAATTGTGGTTTTGAGAGTGGTATAGTTTATCTCCCTCAATATAGAGCGGAGAGTTGATATTGTTTGTATAGAGTTGCCCTGTTCCTAATCCTTGTGGCATTGTTGGATTTTTAGCAGATACCCATTGTGCTATGGCATTTAATCCAACATTTGACTCTAATGCTGATGTTGCCCACCAACCTATTTTTCGTTCACAAGCAAGGGTTATCCACTCATCACTACTTGCAAAGCCTCCTGCTAACGATGGTTTCAGGATTATATATTGTGGTTTTATAGCATCTAACAACTCTTTTTTTACCTCACTTTCAACCACCCCTATCAACTCTTCATCTAATGCTATTAGTATAGGCGAGTTTTTGCAAATATCTGCCATTGCCTGATAGTTGCCTTGCTTTATTGGTTGCTCAATGGAGTGGATATCAAATTGTGATAGTATTTCTAATTTTGAGAGTGCCTCATCGGGCGAAAATGCACCGTTTGCATCTAAACGTAGTTCCAATATATCTTTTGGGAAACGGTTGCGAATAGATTTTATAAGCTCTATTTCAGAGGCAAAATCAATGCCCCCTATTTTTAGTTTAAGACACTTAAAGCCTTGAGAGAGTTTTTGAGATATTCGCTCTGCCATCTGCTCTTTGTTTCCCATCCATATTAGACCGTTGATACGGATACCCTCTTCGCCACGAGTGAATGGCGTATCGTAAAGCATAGATTTTCCTCCGTTGTTTAAGTCTTGTATGGCTGTTTCAAGCCCAAAGAGTATTGAACTCCACGATTTCAGTTGCAATAAATCAATGGTGTTTATATTGGCACATACCTCTGCAAGTTTCTCTTCGTACTCGGGACAATCCTCTGCACTTAACCCTCGAAACAGAGAAGCCTCGCCCACTCCAAAGAGCATGGGATTTTCATCGTTCCACACCTTTATGAAATAGGTATCTTTTGTAAGGAGCGTGTTGCGCGATGTTATTGCAACCTCCTTAAATATCAGACTATATTTTTTATACTCTGCCCTCATTATGGGAACTTAGGGAACTTCTTGAAATCGGGATTACGTTTTTCCAAAAAGGCATTTTTACCCTCTTGCGCCTCCTCCATAAGATAGAACATAAGTGTTGCATCTCCTGCCAACTCCATAAGACCGTGTTGTCCGTCAAGTTCGGCATTTAATGCTCGTTTTATCATACGTATTGCCATAGGTGAGCGTTGTAGTATTGTTTCGCACCACTCAACTGTTTCATCTTCCAAGCGATCAAAAGGTACTACTTTATTTACCAATCCCATCTCCTCTGCCTCTTTTGCTGAGTATTGACGGCATAAAAACCATATTTCACGAGCCTTCTTTTGTCCTACACATCGTGCAAGGTATGACGAACCAAATCCGCCATCAAAACTTCCTACTTTGGGACCTGTTTGTCCAAATCGTGCATTCTCCGATGCTATCGACAAATCGCATACTACATGCAAAACGTGTCCACCACCAATGGCATATCCGTTTACCATTGCTATTACAGGTTTTGGCAGTGAACGGATAGCCTTATGCAAATCCAACACGTTTAAACGAGGTACACCGTCTTTGCCTATATAGCCACCCAATCCCTTTACGTTTTGGTCTCCTCCAGAGCAGAATGCTTTATCTCCTGCTCCTGTAAGTATTACAACTCCAATATCGGCACGTTGGCGACATATTGATATTGCATCTAACATTTCGTCGTTGGTTTGCGGACGGAACGCGTTATATACTCTTGGACGGTTTATGGTTATTTTTGCAATTGAATTGTAGTACTCAAATTTTATATCTTCGTACTCTTTGATTGTTGTCCATTCACGTGTTTGCATATCGTTTATTCTTTAAAATAGTTTCGTAATATTTTATCGTTTTCGGTTCGCGGTGTTACCACCTCCATTATTGCTTTACCCGACGAAGCAAAGAATTTTGGGAGCATACTTTTTAGCTCCTCTTCGGTTGTTGCCGAATAGAAATTGAAAGAGTAGGTTTCTGCAAGTTGTTTAACTTTTACATCGGTTACACACTCAAAGTATTGCTCCAATTCAGGCAATGCAGATGTTCCCTGCAAGAAACGGAAAATGCCACCTCCACCGTTTTTCATCACTATGATTTTAATGTTATCGGGTATATCTGCTATTGACAAGGCATTGGAGTCGTACTGAAATCCCATATCTCCTGTTATCAGCAACAAAGTTTTTTTGGTTCCGCATGCTGCTCCTATGGCTGTTGAGGTTGCCCCGTCTATTCCGCTAACGCCTCTGTTTGAGGTTGATTTTAAGCAACTATAATTATCAAATAGCTGTGCATAACGGATTGGTGTTCCGTTTGATAGTTGGAGATATGTTTCTGCAGGTATTGAGTGCAATATTATTGAGAATGCTTTCATATCGCTCCAACCTACCGATGCAACATATTTGCTCTTTTTATCTGCTGCCGATTGTGCCAACGCGCACCACATTTGATTGTAATTTGAACTATTGGGCGTAACCTTATCGGCGATTAAAGCAAACAGCGCAGTGGTTGGCATATCTATCTGCCATGTAAGTGCTGAGAATGTATCAATCTTCCATTCGCACTCACTTATATGTATATGCTCTTTGGGCTTATGGGTTCTTATAAATGTTTTTATCATTTTTGAGACGAGTGAGCCTCCGAATGTTATCAATAACTCGGGTGCTGCATCATCTCTGTTACTATCGTTTAATTGTGTAAGTGTACGGTCAATTGTTGTTATTGCCCCCTCTACGTTTATATTTGAGATTGTTTCGGTAAGCAACACAACTTGAGGCAGTTTTACCAACTGCGATAGCGATTTATTGAGTTCGGCATCAGGCTCGGCAAACGATACCAACAACATAACTTTTTTGTATTGCGATATTTTTGTTATCAGCTCTTGTTGTTGCTCAATGCTTATACTCTTTTGTTTTATTTCCTGTTGAGGTATATTTATCTTTAATGGCTCACTTGGGGCTAACCCTGCGAGTGGTTCTCTGAGTGGCACGTTTATATGCACAGGTCCTCTATCGGGAGTTAATGCTTTGTCTATTGCAAAAGTTATTTGCTGTATGGTATTTGCCTCGTCTGCCTCATCTCTAACTTCACATGGCAACGTACAC
>JAGBHI010000046.1 GCA_017935575.1 Bacteroidales bacterium
GGGGTGAATATAAACTTAACCTGCCGGACGAAGAGCCTATGTTTGACCTAAAAGGTATGACTCTTAGAGAGCATTTGGAGAAAAACTCTCCAGAGTGGAGGAAATATATTGAGAAAAAAGGTAAAAAAGAGAATTACAACTTTAATCTCCAAGATGATAATGAGGAATATGAGCCAATTAATATGGTAAGCAGAGTCCTATTTGACAAATGGGGAAGAGAAATTCCTCAAAAACATATTACTTGGGGTGGGCTAAACCGCGATGATAGATATTCTGATATTATATTTAAAAATATCATTGCAAATTGGGGAGATAAATTAAAGTTCAAGACTAATGCTTTTAAATCATTTGATGATATTCCCTTAGAACTCCGTAAACATGTAGAGTCGCCTAATAGCAAAGGATTCTTTAATCCCGATACTCAAGAGGTTGGTATTATTGCTAAAAATATTACTGATGAGAATGATTTAAAAGAGGTAATCCTGCATAACGGATATGTTGGAAAGGGGTTGAGTTCGGTTTTGTGTAACGATATTGACGATTTCTATGATGAAATCTATAACAATATGAGCAATAGAGTTACAAATAATTATCCTCACGACTTCACCCAAAATGAAATTGTCAAGGCACATCTTGCTGATTTAGCAAACGACCCCAATTTAAACCCAGAAGAGTGGAGAAAGATATCATCATTCTTGAAAGATATGATAAGGGTAAAATCGGACGGGAATATAGTTTCTGATGAAACTCTAAGACGTATGCTATGGCAAAATAATAATCAGATAACCGGAGATGACAGCATAGAGGATATGGTCAGGAAATCAATTAGCAAATTTAGGATAGGAGACGATGAATACGCAAAATTAAATCAAAACACAAACACCTATATTCTTCCCTAATATGAGAAAAGATGTAAATCTTGGGTACACTGCCAACAATGCCTACATATATGGAAATCCTGAATATGGAACTATATCCCCTTTATTACAATTTGATATTGAGAAAGATAAAAAACTGTAAATTTATTGGAGAATGCGATTAAGAGTGGAAAAATTAACACTACTGTAGAATTAAACGAATTTATGAAAGATTTATCAAATAATGGTATAACGCATTAATTCGTTAAAACAATTGAATAAGGCTGTGTCAAAATTCAAAAATTGACACAGCCTCATATTTTATAGTTTAAATCTCCGTTTAACAATCTTATTAAAATCTTTTACTATCTTTATAACTAATATCTAAATCTTATGTAAAATGCCTGACTTTGAAATTATTAATGGAAGAGCTATTATCCCTAAAGGTACAACAGAAATAGAGGAGTATACATTTGCTGAATTGGCAGAATTAAAGAGTATCTCTATACCTGAAGGTGTAACAGAAATTCAAAAATATGCTTTTGCAAAATGCAAGAATCTGAAAGAAGTTATATTTCCTTCAACCCTGAAACGTATATGTAATCATGCTTTTGAACTTTGTACAAGTTTATCAAATATAGCTATTCCTAAAAATGTTGATTTTATTGGAATTGGTGCTTTTGCAGGTTGTTCTGAAGTAAAATCTGTATCAGTTAATCCTTGTAATTCAAAATTTTACTCACACGACAATTGCAATGCTATAATTAGGACTAAAGATAATGCATTGATAGCAGGATTTAACATAACCTCTATTCCCAACTCGGTTACTTATATTTGCAGAGAAGCTTTTGCTCAATGTGATAAATTAGAAAACTTATTTATCCCATCAGAGGTAACTATAATAGATGAGTATGCTTTTTCGCACTGTGTAAATTTAAAAAGCATAAAACTACCTGACAATCTTATAAGGATTTGTTCTTGTGCATTTTTTCATTGTTCAAGCCTTACAGAGATAGAGATTCCTAAAAATACAGAGCGCTTAGGTAATGGAATATTTGCTGGTTGCTCAAACTTAATCTCGTTAAGTGTTGCCAAAGAGAATAGAGTATATAACTCTGAAAAGAGCTGTAACGCTATCATTGAAAACGCAACTAATATTTTAATTGCAGGGTGCTCATCAACAATTATTCCTCAGTATATAAAAGAGATTAATGATGCTGCTTTTTTTAATTTTTCTGAATTAATCACTATAAATATACCTGATGGTGTAACAAAGATTGGTGATGGTGCATTCTATGGGTGTTCTTCGCTTAAGAGCATAAACATTCCTGCAAGTGTAAATAAAATTGGGAAGTATGCATTTGATGGTTGTTCCTCGCTTAAATTGATTTATGTTACAAAAGAGCTGAACGAGAAAGTAAAAGAGATGTTACCTAAAGAGTTATATAAGGCTATAGAGGTAAAGAGTAAAGAGTAAAGAGTAAAGAGTAAAGAGTAATTACTAATTTTTAATTAGCCATACAACTTATAATATTATCTTCAGACAAAGTATACTCTGTTCCTACTTTAATAATTTAGAACTGACAACTGATAAAAAAGTAAGAGAGAGTTTTGAACACTCTCTCTTGCTTTTTATATTTAGAACTCTGCGTTGCGCGGTGTACGTGGGAATGGGATTACATCGCGAATATTGCTCATTCCTGTTACAAATAGCAATAAACGCTCAAATCCTAATCCAAATCCTGAGTGGGGCGCTGTTCCAAAGCGACGTGTATCTAAATACCACCATATATCTTTTTCTGGGACTCCCATCTCATTTGCACGTTGTGCAAGTTTTTCGTAATTTTCCTCGCGTTGTGAACCTCCAATTATCTCTCCAATTTTTGGGAAGAGAATATCCATTGCACGAACTGTCTTTCCATCATCGTTCTGCTTCATATAGAACGATTTTATCTCTTTGGGATAGTCGGTCAATATTACCGGACGTTTGAAATACTCCTCTACAAGATAACGCTCATGCTCTGCGGCGAGGTCTGCTCCCCAGAATATTGGGAACTCAAATTTCTTACCTTTTGCTACTGCTTCTTCTAATATTGATATACCTTCAGTGTATGTTAAACGTTTAAACTCTACATCAATTACTGAACGTAAGCGTGCAAGTAACTCTTTGTCAAACATGTCATTGAGGAATTGCAAATCATCAGCACAATTATCTAATGCCCAACGTACACAATATTTGATAAAGTCCTCTGCCAACTCCATGTTGTCCTCAATTTCGTTGAAGGCAACTTCAGGTTCAATCATCCAAAACTCCGCTAAGTGGCGTGGAGTGTTTGAGTTTTCGGCACGGAATGTGGGACCAAATGTATAAACTGCTCCTAATGCCATAGCTGCCAACTCTGCCTCTAATTGTCCCGATACGGTTAGCGATGCTTGACGTCCGAAAAAGTCGTTATCATAGATTATTGAACCGTTTTCATCTTTTTTCAAATCGTATAGGTTCATTGTTGTTACTTGAAACATTTGTCCTGCTCCCTCACAATCTGATGCTGTAATCAATGGTGTGTGGAAGTAGAAGAAACCTCTCTCATGGAAGAAGCGATGTATTGCCATTGCCATATGGTGACGTATGCGGAATACTGCTCCGAATGTATTTGTACGTGGACGCAAGTGTGCTATTTCACGAAGATACTCCATTGAGTGTCCTTTCTTTTGCAAAGGATATGTCATAGGGTCAGCTGTTCCGTAAACTTCAAACTCCTTACATTGGATTTCAATCTCTTGACCTCCGCCTTGTGAAGCTACCAACTCTCCTACTACCGATAGACATGCTCCTGTTGTTACAAGACGCATCTGCTCCTCATCAAAATTTGCAAGGTCGGCAACAACTTGAATATTTTTTATTGTTGTTCCGTCATTCAACGCAATGAAAGCGACTTGTTTATTGCCTCTCTTGGTTCTTACCCAACCTTTTACGTTTACAACCTCGCCTATTGGCTTTTGTGTAAAAAGGTCTGCTATTCTAATCCTTTTCATATCTTGTTTTTATATTTTATTTTTCTGCTTCTATTATAATTGCTACTACTCAAATGCTCCCATGTGCAACATGTTTACCTCCTCTTTTGTAAGGTAACGCCAACGTCCGCGAGGAAGGTCTTTTTTTGTCAAACCTGCAAAATAGACTCTGTCAAGTTTTTTTACTTTATATCCTAACGACTCAAATATACGGCGAATGATACGGTTACGACCTGAGTGTATCTCTATTCCAATTTGGTCCTTATCGGTTTCGGTTGCATAACTTATTGCATCGGCATGTATAGGTCCGTCGCTCAACTCAATGCCATCGGCAATGCGTTGCATATCCTCTTCGGTTACATCTTTATCGGTACAAACGTAATATATTTTTTTCTTAACATATTGAGGGTGTGTCAATTTTGATGCCAACTCTCCGTCGTTTGTAAGTAATAAAACTCCTGTTGTATTACGGTCGAGACGTCCTACGGGAAATATCCTTTCGGGACATGCCTTACGTATTATATCCATAACAGTTAAACGACCTTCGGGGTCGCTCATTGTTGTTACACAGTTTTTTGGTTTGTTAAGCAACACATATACTTTATGTTCGGGGGTTACAACTTTATCTTTTATTGTAACAATATCTCCAAATAATATTTTTGTACCCAACTCGGTTATTGTGTTTCCGTTTACTTTAACCTCGCCTCGTTGTATCATCTCGTCAGCCTCACGACGCGAACATACCCCTGCTGTTGAGAGATATTTATTCAAACGTATTGGCTCATCGGGACTGAACGGAGCTTTGTATAATATTGGCTCGGGAACTTTCTTCTTTTTAGGCTTTGGAGCCTGTTTTTGTGGTTTTGCAGAGATAGGGCGTTGCTGACGTGTTGAGTACGGACGCTCTGCCCCCATTCCCCTATTATCTTCGCCATTAAACTGACGATATGGTTTGCGATATCCTCCTTGATTGGGACGTGATGTGTATGAACGACGTTGATACCCCCTCTCTCCCGATTGAGAAGCTTCGCTGTTGTAATTATCGTAATTATTATATCTGTTTGAACTGTATCGAGGAGATTCTTCTCTGCTATATTGATTACTGCGTTTTTCATCTCCGTATTGATTTCCAGGTCTTGTATTATACGATTTTCTAAAACCTTGTTCTGACGAATATCTGTCAGTATTCTCTCGTCTCTCTCCTATTCTTGGGCGACGAGGTTTTTGTCTCTCTTCCATAGATGTTTGTTTTTCTATTTTTTCTTTATTGAAAACCTCACGGTTTACTCTCCTGCACACTTTATCCAA
>JAGBHI010000004.1 GCA_017935575.1 Bacteroidales bacterium
ATGAATTATCTGATGAATATATTTTAAAAACTCAATATAAACTTAACAGAAGACCTAGACAGAAACTTAATTTTGATACACCTAAAAATAAGTTCTTTAAATTTTTATCTTAATTTTGCACTTAGTCTTTGAAACTACCTTAGAAATAAATTTTTATATAAAATTGTTTTAAATACTAAAATAATATATCTTTGTAACGTTGTTCACGCCGAAAAGGCTTTCTTAAATATTGAGGAAGAGGCAGGGGTGGGCAATGTTTGACATTGATAAAAAGGCGTTTACTTTACGCTTTTGTTTTGGCGATTCAGAACTTCGCAACTTTTGAAAAAACAGCCTAAAAACAAAGCAACGGTAGATGTCTGCGTGGTATGTATATTATACTTCCCTCCCCGATTAAAAAATTTGGGGAATGGTATCTTACATATCGGCGTGGGCTTCTGTGTTGCTCGTTCAAAGGTTGTTTGGGCAATGCGAAGGCCTTGAATCGCGGGACGAGTGACAAGTAAGATTCCCGCGCTTTTTTATACCCTTTACGAACCAATATAAGTATTACTCTCCTGGTTCGGGAATCACAGGAAACAAAAACATTACATTATGAAAAAATTGAGTTTTATCATGGCTGTTGCCATGTTGCTATGCGTATCAAAAATGCAAGCTAAAAACGAAAAAATTTCATTCCAAGTTCAAGCCGGATTGAATTTATCTCAAATTACTTCACCAGATGCAGATCTGGAATCTATGGATTTAGACGGTGTTGCAAGTTATAAAGATGGTGTAAAACCAGGTTTTAACTTAGGTTTCAGATTTGACTACCAATTTAACGATTACGTTGCTGTACAAACAGGATTGTCTTACACAATGAAGGGTGAAAAAATCAAGATGTCAGATGAAGAGGGTCCTGAAATTGGTGAAAGAAAAACAAAAACAACTATTCACTATTGGGAAATACCAATATTGGCAGGAGCAAGATATAGCATAAACGACAACATTCAACTTCAATTTAATACAGGACCATACATTGCTTTAGGTATAGCAGGAAAAAGCAAAACAAAAGATGTATATTCTGATACTGAAGATAATTCCACAGATACTGATAAATATTGGTGTAATGTATTTGGAGATCCTGAAAAAGATGAAGCAAAACTTAAGGACGATGAAGATCCCGCTATGGGTTGCAAAAGATTTGATATGGGTTGGAAATTTGAGTTAGGTGTAGATATCAAAAATTACTATGTTGGTCTTGCATATGACTTAGGCTTTGTTGATATTACTAATAGCAAGGCAAAAAAAGAAGCAAAAGAGTTTGGCGACAACTATGAGCCTATGAAAAACAGAAACTTCTCAATTAACGTAGGTTACAGATTCTAATATACTTAAGTCCCAAGGCTTATTATACAAGTCTTGGGGCTTAATACCTTTTCAATTAATATTTAACACGAATTAAATTTGTTTAAATATGAAAACTATTAGATTAATACTTATTGCTGTTGCTTTACTTATGGCAATACCTTCAATTACAAGTTGTAAAGATGACGATAAAGATGAGCCGGGAGGTTCAATTGTGGGAACATGGAAATATACAGAAGATGGTGGTTATGAAATATTTACTTTCAATCCTGACGGAACATACAAAGTTTTTCAAGGAGATTATGGTGCACAGGGTGATTACGATGATTATTACGATGAACAATATGGTAAATATTCGATAAGTGGAAACGTTTTAACTTTTATTGAAGAATATAATGGTAAAGTTTATAATGACTCATATCCTATCTCTATTGATGGGGATAAACTAATATTCTATGATGAAGATGGAGATATTGAGTGTATATATTATCGTCAATAGAATTTATCAAAGAGTTATAAAGGCTGTCCAAAGTAATTGAAATAGATACAAAATTTAGACAAACGTTGAGATTCTCCTCTCAATATTAAAAATATAGATTATTATGAAAAAACTTAGTTTACTATTGTTATTAGTACTTTTCTCTGTTATGAGCTACGCCAAACCTCCAAAATGGGAATGGAAAACAGAGTACTATGGTGAATATCGCATTGGATATGGTACAAACCATAAGATAGATGGTGTAAACCCTTATGTTGGACGTGCAATAATTGGTACAGTTCAAGGTGTAAGATTGAATGAATACATTCAATTTGGTGTTGGTTTAGACGGTATTGTGATGACACACTATTATAAAGGTAAAGGTCCTCGTTGGGGAGCAGACGGATATTTTGATATACGCGGATTTTATCCTGTAAGTGAAAAATTTAAAGTATTTATGGATTTGGGATTAGGTACTAATATTGATTGCAGCGATCTTGACAAAATCAAATCTGACTTTTTCTGTCAATTTGGTCCAGGTTTGCAATGCAAAAGATTTACCCTAACTACAGGTCTTCAGCATTTGGGTAAGAAATTAAATACATTTTATTCTACTATTGGTTTAACTTTTTAATGTAAAATATTATGAAGAAGGACAATAATAACGAAGAAATTATAAACAGACGTAAATTCTTTAAAAAAGCAGCAGGCATGGTTATTCCTGCAATAGCTATTGCTACACTTCCTGCAGCATTCACTTCGTGTGAAATACAAGAAGATACCTTAGAAAGTTTAACAGGTGATGGCTGTAATGGCGGTTGTAAAGGTACATGTAAAAATGGTTGTGGACAATCTTGTAGCACAGCATGTGTAACTTCATGCCAAAACAATTGTAAAAATAGATGTACAACTACATGTATAGGAGGCTGCACAGGGACATGCTATACACAATGTTCTATAGGTTGCTCTAAAAGATCTTATTAAAAATAAGAGATATATTTTGTAATGACAAAAATTAAAGACTTAGATTTTAGTTGGCAATCAAAAATAACAAAAAACATTACTTTTATTGTTACAAAAGATTGCCAATTAGCTTGTAAATATTGCTACCTTGTAGGCAAAAACGAGAAAGAACGTATGAGCTGGGAGGTAGCAAAACAGGCTATTGATTATATTCTGAATAACGAAGATAAGTTTAAAGAAGAGGCTGTTATTTGGGACTTTATTGGTGGTGAGCCATTTCTTGAAATTGAACTAATTGATAAAATTTGCGACTACATTAAAATTCAAATGTTTAAAAAAGATCATCATTGGTTCAATTCATACATATTTAGTTTCTCAACAAATGGCATAAACTACCATACCGAAAAAGTTCAAAATTTTATAAATAAGAACAAAGATCATTTAAGCATAGGGATAACAATTGACGGAACTAAAAGAAAACACGACCTTAATAGAATATGGAAAGGAGAAGGTCCCGAAAAAGGATCGTACGAAGATGTTGTTAAGAATATCCCATTATGGTTAAAACAATTTCCTGAAGCAGGAACTAAAGTAACCATAAGCAGTACTGATATCCCATATATAAAAGAGAGTGTTTTACACCTTTTCTCATTGGGAATACATGAAGTTAATATAAATTGTGTATTTGAAGATGTTTGGAAAGAGGGTGATGATTTGGTTTTTGAAGAGCAACTGATTGAACTTGCTGATGAAATTATTGATAATAACCTCTATGAAGATAATGTTTGTTCATTCTTTTCGGAACATATTGGCAAACCTTTAGACAGGGAGTTGGATAACCAAAACTGGTGCGGTGCAGGTAAAATGTTATCAATAGATACTGCAGGAAATTTTTATCCATGTACTCGTTTTGCTCAATACTCTCTTAGAAGTAAAAGAAATTGGATTATTGGTGATATCAATAATGGTATTGACAATAATAAATTAAGGCCTTTCCTTACTTTAGACCGATGCACACAAAGCTCTCAAGAGTGCATTGATTGCGAAGTTGCAAGTGGTTGTGCTTGGTGTCAGGGCGAAAATTATGATGCTGCCCTCACCCCTACTATATATCAACGTTCTACTGCTATTTGCAAAATGCATAAAGCAACTGTAAGAGCAAATAACTACTATTGGAATAAATTATACAGAAAGCTTGAGCTTGAAGGCAAAAGAGAGGATTTTGAGAAGAGAGGAATTAAAGTTTCACCTATTAGTTGTTATTGATTATGCTTAAATATTTAGTAATTGTATTAGATGATACTTCGGTCTCTTATTGCCATTATAATAATGAGTGTAAAGAAAAAAGACTCATTGATATTGATACTCTTAAAAAGGGTATTGTATATGCAATGAAAGAAAATCTTTCTATTCAGTATGTTCTGCCTGACTATACTTTACCTAAAAAGTATGTTGAAGTTATGGAGAGTATTGATAACATCAAATTTTGTTCATCAAATTCTGATATGATTGATGAGGCTGATGTTATTGTCCTTAATGGTTGGTGCAGCAATATAAATTTTAATAGAGAGAAAACATACGTACTTCGCATTTCTAAGGAGGAGCTATTTGAGAAAGAGAAAGATATAAAATTATCTTTTGATAAAATGTCACGTCTTAACGTTGTTATAACTAATATAACCTCGTTCAAAGATAGTGATATAGATAGATATAATGATGTGTTAAACTCTTTCTCAAAAGATGTAAAATCATTAATACAGAACGGTTTTAAAATAAACATCTTAACCGACAGGATAATGCTTGATGCAATGAATAATTGCAATGCCGGGGCTGAAAATATAACTCTGGCTCCTGATGGTTGTTTTTATGTTTGTCCTGCTTTTTATCACTGTGGCGAAAATGGCGAATACGGATTGGGTAAAACAAAATTTTGCATTGGGAACTTAGAGAAAGGTGTTGATATAAAGAACTCTCAACTTTATGAAGTAGAATATGCCCCTTTATGTAGAAAATGCGATGCTTATCATTGTAAACGTTGTGTTTGGCTTAACTTAAATAGTACATACGAGATAAACACACCTTCGCACGAACAATGTGTTGTTGCTCATTTGGAACGTAATGCAAGCAAAACTTTACTTGAGAGCATTGGTAAACACAAATTGTTTGTTCCTGAAAAAGAGATAAAAGAGATATCTTATTTAGACCCATTTGATATTATAGATAAATTGTAAAAGAATTAATTATTTATGAAAAAATTAATAGGAGAAGTAACATCTGACGAGAGAAACGAAATTAAAGCAATTTTTGAACGTCGTAACGGATTAAACGAATTGGCTAAAATTCTTACTGCCGATAATGAGGAACTCTACGAGAAATTAGTTAAAGATATGGGTGATACCAACTTTAAATTTGACAACTGGTGGAACAGAATGGCTAATAAATATCAATGGGAAAGCACCGAAGATGGTAACTGGGAAATTAATTTTGAAACTTGTGAAATTTATTTGATTACTAATAATTAATTTATTATGATGCTATTAATGATTGGAGCAACAGAAATAATATTTATTGTTGCTTTAGTTATTCTTTTATTTGGAGGGAAAAAAATTCCCGAATTGATGAAAGGTCTTGGACAAGGAGTCAAAAGTTTTAAAGAGGGCATGAAAGAAGAGAGCAAGAGTAACAACTCTTGTGATAATGATAGGGAAAATGACTACACTGAAAACGCAGACAAATAATAACGAAATGACATTTTGGGAACATGTAGATGTTCTCAGAAAAATTATATTTCGATGCTTATTTGTTTGGTTATCTTGCTCAATAGGGGCTTTTATATTCAAAGAGGAGCTATTTAAACTTCTCTTTGCCCCTTCGCAAGACTCCTTTATCTTATATAAAACTCTTTGCTGGCTGTCTGAGTATTTTAATATAAAACAGATATGCCCCGATAATTTTGAGGTAAATTTTATCAGTACACAACTTGCATCGCAATTTATGATTCATTTAAAAGTTTCGATGTGTATTGGTGCAATCATAGCTTTACCATTTCTGATTTATCAACTATATTGCTTCATAAGCCCTGCTCTATATAAAAGCGAAAAGAGATATTCGCATGTTTTAATATTTTCCTCTGTTTTACTCTTTTCGTTGGGTGTTGTATTAAATTATTTTTTAATATTTCCGCTTTCGTTCCGATTTTTAGGAACTTATCAAGTTAGCGAATTGGTTGTAAATCAGATTACTCTAAATTCTTATATATCTACCTTTCTAATATTGTCTTTACTATTAGGTATTGTCTTTGAAATTCCTATATTGGCTTACTTTATGGCAAAATTGGGGGTTATTGATTCTTTAATTCTAAAAAAATACAGAAAACACGCTATTATTGTAATTTGTATAATTTCTGCCATTATAACTCCTACGGCCGATATTGTCACTTTATGCTTGGTCTCTTTACCTATTTGGTTATTATACGAGATAAGTATTTATATTGTTAAGAAAGTAGCCCGTTAGACTATTGTTTATTATCTGATTGTTTTGTAACTTTGCAGTTTACAGAAAAGATAAACTATTATAGGAGTAAGAATTATTTTTATATAATTTCTAATTATTTATAAGATAGTCAGATGATTAAAATTAAATTACTTAACGGAAATGCTCAAGAGTTTTGTACCGAGAGCAACGAGGTAAATTTTATTGATGCTTTAAAATCAATTGATCCTCAACTTTTAAATAGTGTTGTTGCCGTTAAATTAAACGGCGAAATTACCGATTTAAGAACGACTATCACCACGGATTGCGATATTGAACTTGTTACTACCGATAGTAAAGAGGCTCTTCATATTCTTCGCCACACCGCTACTCACATTATGGCAGAGGCGGTTAAACATCTTTTCCCCGAGGCTAAAGTTACAATAGGTCCTGCCACTGAGACAGGTTTCTTCTACGACTTTGAGTGCGCACCTTTCAGCAAAGAGGATTTGGAGAAGATTGAGAAGGAGATGAAGAAGATTATTAAATCAAATCCAAGAATTGAACGTAAAGTTGTTTCAAGAGATGAGGCTTATGAGCTTATGAAAGCTAAAAACGAGCCTTTTAAATTGGAACTTATCGATGCTATTCCTGAGGGAGAGACTATCACTCTATATTCTCAAGATGATTTTGTTGACCTCTGTATGGGTCCGCACTTGTTGAATACAAAAATGATAAAAGGCTTTAAATTGCTATCTACTTCAACAGCATATTGGCGTGGTGATAAAAATAATGCTTCGCTTTCGCGCATATACGGTACTGCGTTCTTTACAAAAGAGGATTGCGATGCATATCTTGCTCACTTGGAACATATCAAAAATATTGACCACAACAAGATTGGTAGAGAGATGGAGTTGTTTACCACTGTTGATGTTATTGGTCAAGGTTTGCCTTTGCTTATGCCAAAGGGTGCTAAAATTGTTCAAACTCTTCAACGTTGGATTGAGGATTTGGAGGATAACGAGTGGGGGTATATCAGAACCAAAACCCCTTTGATGGCTAAGAGCGATTTGTATAAGATTTCGGGACATTGGGATCACTACAAAGATGGTATGTTTGTTCTTGGAAATGAAGAGACAGATAAAGAGGTATTTGCTCTTCGTCCTATGACTTGTCCTTTCCAATACTATGTTTATAAGGCAACTCAACACTCATACAGAGATCTTCCTTTGCGTTATAGCGAGACCTCTACCCTATTCCGTAACGAAGATTCGGGAGAGATGCATGGCTTAACTCGCGTTCGCCAATTTACTATCAGCGAAGGACACTTGATTGTTCGTCCCGACCAAATGGTTGAAGAGTTCAAAAAATGTCTTGCTTTGGCAAAACATGTTATGACTACTCTTGGTTTGCAAGATGATGTTACTTACGTTCTTGCTAAATACGACCCCGAAAATACCACTAAATATATTGGTACTGCCGAGGTTTGGGAAGAGACTCAAGAGCATATCCGCCAAATGTTGCGCGAGCTTGAAATTCCTTTTGTTGAAGAGGTTGGTGGTGCTGCATTCTATGGTCCGAAGGTTGATATAAACGCTAAAAACGTTTATGGGAAAGAGGACACAATGATTACCGTTCAATGGGACGCATTGTTGAGCGAGCAGTTTGACATGTACTATATTGACCAAAACGGAGAGAAGGTCAGACCTTATATTATTCACCGTACAAGTATGGGTTGTTATGAGCGTACTCTTGCTTGGTTGATTGAAAAATATGAGGGTAAATTCCCAACTTGGTTATCACCTGAGCAGGTACGTATATTGCCTATTTCTGACAAATATATTGAGTATGCCGATAAGGTTGCTGCAGAACTTAAACGTAACGGAGTGCTTGTTACTGTTGACGGCAGAGCTGAGAAGATTGGATACAAAATACGTGATGCCCGAAACAACCGTGTTCCTTACATGTTGGTTATTGGTCAACAAGAGGAAGAGAGTAACTCTGTTGCTGTACGCAGTCGCTTTGCAGGCGATGAAGGAAGCAAACCTTTGTCTCAATTTGTTTCGGAAATTTGTGAAGAGATAAGAACAAGAACCATCAGAAAAGAGATTCCGCAAGAGAACAAATAATATTTTGATGTTCTATAAATAGAGGAAGGGTATGTTTTGCACTGCATTACATACCCTTTTTAACATGGTATTTTTTGAATTTCAGAGAATTATAAATAACTTTGCAACTATTACCAATGTTTACAATAATGAAAAAACTTTACACTATTATAGCTTTTTTACTAACACTAAGTGTTGTCGTAAAAGCTCAAGAAAATAAACTCTCTATAAACACTATAAATCGCTTAAACGAGATAGAGAGAGATTACTCTACAAAACTGACAAAGTCCTATAAAGAAAAACCATCGGAAATAGGTGCCTATGTTATTATTGAGAAAGATGCAGACCCATACATCATTGAAACAACAGGTGCTAAAGTGAATATGGTTATAGATACTATCGTATCGGCTCGTATTCCTCTTGATGCCATTGATGATGTTGCGGCTCTTGATATTGTAAAAAAAATTGACACAGGAGGCAGAGCGAAGCCTAAAATGAATAAGGCCAGAGAGGCCATTAAAGTTAGCAATATTATAAGTGGAATTGATTTACCATCGGCATACACAGGAAAAGGTGTGGTTATTGGCGTTATTGATGGCGGAGTTCAATTAGATCATATAAATTTTTACGACGAAGAAGGTAATCTTCGCATAAAACGAGTATGGAATCAACCTATTAACACAGGTACTCCCCCTGAAGGTTTTAGTTATGGAAGTGAATATAAAACCGAAGAGGAGATAGTGGCTGCAGGTTATGACGACGCTTCTGAAACTCATGGTAGCCATGTTTTAGGAATTGCAGCCGGCAGTTGCAAAGAAAATAATTTCTATGGCATAGCACCTGAAACTGACATTGTAGTTGTAGGTTACAACTATTATGACAATAGTTTGAGTTGGAGCTCTATAACAGACGCAATTGGTTATATTTATGACTATGCTGATAGTGTAGAAAAACCTTGCGTTATCAATATAAGTTTAGGTGATGTTTACGGACCTCACGATGGTTGTTCTATTTTTGACCAAGTTTGCGATAATCTACAAGGTGAAGGCAAGCTCCTTGTTGGTAGTGCAGGAAACGAGGGAATAAACAGACAACATATAAAAAAGACATTTACTACAGAACAAGATAGTTTAAGAACATTTGTTTCGCTACTCACTAAATATAGCACATATTATGCTACACAATGCGATTTTTACGGCGAACATAACAAAGAGTTTAAAATTAAAGTTTGCTCTGTGAAAACAAGCGATGGAACAATTATAGATGAGACAGAGGCTGTATCATCAAACTCTATAGGTACTCACGAATTCTCTCTTTCAAAAGTTAATAATCTTGGAGCAAATGCAAGTATTCAAATTGTCAGTGAACTTGAACCCGGCAGCAACAGACCTCATATTAATGTTATGGCTTTAGCAAGTTCTGTTAAAACAGGATATACTATTGGTTTTAAAATAATTGGAGATACAGGAACTACAATTCATGGCTGGGCTGACGACTATTACAGCAGATTTACCAATAAATCAAGTCTTGATGGTTGGACTCCCGGTGATTTTGAGAGTAATATTGCCGAGCTTGGTGGAACAGGAAAGAGAATTATCTCGGTTGGTTCTTATAAGATAAATGATTTTGGCTCAAATATAAATTTAGAGGATATATCAACATTCTCAAGCCATGGTCCTACTCTTGACGGACGAATGAAACCTGATATTACTGCTCCCGGAGAGTGGATTGTATCGTCATATTCAAATTCTGATGCTGTATTAAGCAGTTCATCAAATATCTCTAAAATCAAACAAGGCGATACAATTACAGTTAATGGCACAAATTACTATTGGGGAAGTATGAAAGGTACTTCAATGAGTGCTCCAATGGTTACAGGAACATTGGCATTGTGGTTAGAGGCTAACCCTAATCTTACACCTGAAGATATCCGCGAAATTTTAAGCGAAACAGCTGTAAGAGATGAATGGACAGGTAGTCAACCAAACAATACATGGGGTTATGGAAAACTTGATGCATGGAACGGTCTTAAAAAGGTTTTGGAGTTGAGCGGAATTGAAGAGATAGAGAGTACTTTGCAAAACGACTTTGCAAGAATCTTTGTTACAGAAGGGTGCTGTAAAATATTATTTGCTAAAGATTTAAAGAGATGCGAGATAAGCATATATGACATTACAGGCAAATTGATTAATTCGCAAAATTTAGGCAACATAAATGGTGGTTACGAAACATCTATTGATGAAAGCTATGGCTTAAAAGGCATATATGTTGTTAAAATAAGCGGAGAGGATTGGAACTGTACCCAAAAAATTGCTTTATAGCAGGTGTAAATATGCCCATTTTACTTTTTAAAGCAAAATAATATTATTATTTTTGCACTCGTTTAAAAAATTACGCTGTATGCGAGCAATAATACTTGCATGCAGCAATAATATTTAATCAGAAATTATGAATATATCTTATAATTGGCTTAAGGATTTTATTAATCTTCCTCTTGACCCTCAACAAACAGCAGATGCTCTAACTTCAATTGGTCTTGAAACCGGTGGAGTTGAAGAGGTTCAATCAATTAAAGGTGGTTTAAAAGGTATTGTTACAGGTAAAGTTCTTACTTGTATTGAACACCCAAATTCAGACCACTTGCATATTACAACAGTTGATCTTGGTACAGGCGAACCCACTCAAATTGTTTGTGGAGCTCCCAATGTTGATGCAGGGCAATATGTTATTGTTGCAACTGTTGGTACTGTATTGTATGATGGCGAAGAGAGTTTTACTATAAAGAAATCAAAAATCAGAGGTGTTGAGTCATTTGGTATGATTTGTGCCGAAGATGAGATTGGTATAGGAACAAGCCACGACGGTATTATTGTTCTTAAAGACACCCCTGCTCCCGGAACTCCTGCAGCAGATTATTTTGGTATTAAGAGCGACTATGTTATTGAAGTGGATATTACTCCTAACAGAATTGACGCCGCTTCGCACTATGGTGTTGCTCGCGACCTTGCTGCATATCTAAAACGCAATGGTTACGACTACTCTTTGACTAAACCTTCAGTTGAGGCTTTTGCTATTGACAATGCTAATGGCGACGCCGTTAAAGTTGTTGTTGAGAACAACGAGGCTGCTCCGAGATACTCAGGTTTAACAATAAAAGGTGTTACCGTTAAGGAGAGTCCCGATTGGCTAAAGCAACGCTTGAATGCAATTGGTGTACGCCCCATTAACAATATTGTGGATATAACAAACTATATCCTACACGAAACAGGACAACCTTTACACTGCTTTGATGCAAATGAGATAGCAGGCAATACTGTCGTTGTTAAAACATTACCCGAAGGCACTCCTTTTGTAACTCTTGACGGAGTAGAGCGCAAACTATCTGATAGAGATTTGATGATTTGCAATCAAAACGAAGGCATGTGTATTGCCGGTGTATTCGGTGGATTGAAATCGGGTGTAACCGAAGCAACTACTGATGTATTCCTTGAGTCGGCATATTTTAACCCAACATGGATTAGAAAGAGTGCACGTCGTCATGGTTTGAATACTGATGCTTCGTTCCGCTTTGAGCGTGGTATTGACCCCAACACTACCGTTTATGTTCTTAAACGTGCAGCAATGCTTGTTAAAGAGCTTGCAGGCGGAGAGATTGTTGGCGATATTATTGATATCTATCCCGAAGAGGTTGTTCCCTACCCTGTTTCGCTAAGCTACAACAGAGTTAACTCTCTTATTGGAAAAAATATTGACGAGGATATTGTAAAAGAGATTTTATCTTCTCTTGAAATTAAGATAGTAAGCGAAGAGAATGGTGTTTTGGAATTGGAAGTTCCAACATATCGTGTTGATGTTCGTCGCGACTGTGATGTTATTGAGGATATTCTAAGAATATATGGTTATAACAATGTTGAGATAACCGAGAGTGTTCACTCAAACCTATCAAACAAATCAATTGCCGACGAGCAACATATAAGATACAACACAATTGCCAACGAACTTACAGGTTGTGGCTTTAACGAGATTATGAACAACTCGCTAACAAAAACAAGCTACTACAAAGATTTAACATCGTTCCCTGAAAGCAATTGCGTTAAGGTTATGAACCCATTGAGTTCTGACCTTGGTGTAATGCGCCAAACTCTATTGTTTGGCGGATTGGAGAGTGTTGCTTACAACATTAACCGCCGAAACGGAGACCTTAAATTCTACGAATTCGGAAATTGCTACTCATACAACCCTGAGGCTGATATGGAGAAAGGCGTACTTGCTCCCTACTCTGAAAACTATCGTCTTGGTATGTGGTTAACAGGTTATGAGGTTGCAAATAGTTGGGCACAAAAAGACATTCAAACATCGTTCTTTATGCTTAAAGGATATGTTGAGAATGTTTTAACTCGCCTTGGTATGACAAGTGGGAAATATACTACCGAGCAAACATGTGATGATATTTTCTCGGCTGTACTTGTTTACAAAACTCGCGGAGGTAAAGAGTTTGGTAAGGCAGGTATTGTCAGCAAAAACATTCTTCGCAAATTTGATATTGACAACGAAGTATATTTTGCAGAGTTCAACTTTGCTATGTTATGCAAAGAGAGTGTTAAGACAAAAACAACTTATAGCGAACTTTCAAAATTCCCACCCGTAAAACGCGACCTTGCTCTACTTGTTGACACTTCGGTTAAGTTTAGCGATATTGAGAAGGTGGCTCGCGAGAGCGAACGCAAACTTTTGAAAGAGGTTTCGTTGTTTGACGTTTACGAGGGTAAAAACCTTGAAGCCGGCAAAAAATCGTATGCGGTTTCGTTTATATTGCAAGATGCAGAAAAGACTCTTGCCGATAAACAAATTGATGCCGTGATGAATAAAATAATTACCAACCTTGAGAATAAAGTTGGTGCTAAATTAAGATAATTAATAAAAAAATATAACTATGGGAAGAGCGTTTGAATACAGAAAAGCACGAAAAATGAAACGTTGGGGTAATATGTCAAGAACATTTACCAAAATCGGAAAAGAGATTACTATGGCTGTTAAAGCAGGTGGTCCTGATCCAGATGCTAACTCACGTCTTCGTGCATTAATACAAAATGCAAAGGCAGCTAATATGCCTAAAGATAATGTTGAACGTGCTATTAAAAAAGCAATATCTAAAGACGAGGGCAACTATAAAGAGGTTGTATATGAAGGATATGCTCCTTTTGGAGTTGCAATAGTTGTTGAAACTGCAACAGATAACACTACTCGTACAGTTGCTAACGTTCGTAGCTACTTTAACAAAGCAGGAGGTTCTCTTGGAACATCAGGTTCTCTTTCATTCTTATTTGAACATAAGAGTGTTTTCAAAGTAAAAGAGAAAGAGGGTGTTGAAATGGACGAGCTTGAACTTGAACTTATTGACTTTGGTGTTGACGAAATGGATAGCGACGAGGGTTCAATAATGATTTACGGACCTTTTGAGGAGTTCAACAACATTCAAAAATATTTAGAGGACAACGGTTTTGAGATTGAGAGCGCAGAGTTTGAGAGAATACCTAACGACACTAAAGAGGTTACTGACGAACAACGCGAGGTTATTGAGAAACTTATTGAGCGTTTTGAAGAGGACGATGATGTTCAAAACGTATTCCATAATATGAAAGAGGCATTTTAAGGTATTTGTTTGCAAATAGAATTGACTAAATGTCAATTCGTGCCTTAAAATGGGGAGCACAGTGCTCTGTGCGACGGAGGTGATAATTTCATTCTCCAATCTTAATTAGGAATTAGAAATGATAAATTAGGAATTTCATTTTTAATACAACTATAAAACAATGTATTAGAAAGAGAGTGAGCCAAAATTAATTTTGCATCATTCTCTTTCGTTTTTAAGAGATACTACTCAAAATGGATAGGATTATAAGATTTATAAAAAATTGGACTCTGCCTATTGCTATGATTGTTGGAGCAGGAGTGTATCTGTTGTTTGCAAAAGCAGAGTTTATGGCTCCGCTAAAACCTATGGCTAATAGTGCGGTGGAAATTCTTATGCCTACCCTTATATTTATTCAACTGCTGCTATCGTTCAGCAAAGCCAATCCCAAAGAGTTGAAACCCAATAAGTGGCACTTGATACTTGCAATGTTTCAGAGTGCAAGTTGTGCTATTATTGCCCTGCTTTTGATTTGGGGCATTTTCAGTTGGGAAATAAACATTGTACTGCAAGGAGCTATGATATGCCTTATTTGCCCCACTGCAACCGCTGCTGTGGTTATTACAAGCAAACTTGGAGGCAACGCCGGTCAATTGGTTACATACACAATGATTATAAATATTGTGGCTGCAATTATCATTCCCCTCCTCTTCCCTCTTGTTGAGCCACACGATGGGTTATCGTTTTTACCAGCATTTAGCAAGATATTGAGTAAAGTATTTCCTCTGCTTATAATACCATTTATATTAGCAATGGTGCTACGCAAATACTTTAAGCGAGTACACGCACAATTATTAAAATATAGCGGATATTCCTTTTACATATGGGCTGTTGCATTGGCAATAGTTACCTCACAAACAATACGATGGATAGCAAACAGCGATGCCGGTGCAATAATTAAACTATCCGTTGCATTTGCAGGACTTGTTACCTGTGTCATTCAATTTGCCTTTGGCAGATATATCGGAAGCAAATACAATAGCCAAATTAGTGCAGGACAAGCAATAGGACAAAAAAATACCGTCCTTGCCATTTGGTTAGCTTGTACATACCTTAACCCTCTCTCTTCTGTTGCCCCCGGAAGTTATGTTCTTTGGCAAAACATTTTTAACAGCTGGCAGTTGTATAGGAAGAGGAGTTGTTAGTTAACAAACATTCATTTGTTGAATCTGCTCTCGCTCAACTATACACAAACAAGTTTAGTATTGTGTTCGCTTAATCGCAGATTTGTTTGTTGTTTGCTGTTTGTTGCTTCGCAACAATTAGATATTTTATTAGGCTGAAATAAGTTTATTTACAAATAATCAGTTAATTATATATAGGACTAATTTCGCTATCAAACATTTGTAAGATTAATATCTGCGTCTGGCAAAATAACTTTTGACCATTCCGGCAAATTCTCTGCATATATCTTAACCAGAGCTCCATTCATCAATCTAAATTGTAGTTTTGCTTCCTCACCATCTATAGAATTGTCATAAATGTATAATCTATCAACAATAGATGATATTGTTTTACAATTTTCAATAGATTTATAATACCTTGAAACAACTTTTGAAATAGGCACATCGTGACCGCCTTTCATTACTCTATCAGCAATACGTGCTGCATTAATTGTGGGACTAACTGTTGAAATGAAAAATACCCTTATAAAAAAACCTGCCTTCTTAGCTCTTAATATAAAATCAACTTTATCATCAGCTGACATTACTGTTTCAAAGACAAAACTTTGTCTCTCTGATAAACATTTTTCTCTTAATTCCGCACAATAGTTAGCTGAACTTATAATCGCCTCTTGAGAATTCCAGTCTCCAAATTTTTCTTTTGCTATTTCATCAGGATTAATATATAAAGTCCCTTCTGCCCATTCATGATGTAGGAATTTTTTTGTAACGGAAGTTTTCCCAGATCCATTTGGACCAGCAATAATTATAAGCTCAGGTTTATGTATGTCTTTAACCATTTGTAATACTATTAATGCTTTCAGCCCACTTCTCTTTTTTTATAGCAATGTTAATACGCATTTGTTTTAAATACATATCCGCAGCTCTTTTGCTACTTTCTTTAGACTCTTTGGCAACTTCCTTCATTATTTGTTCTAACATTTCATCTGAAGGCTCTTGACCTGTACCAAATCGATATGAATTCAGTTCTTTCTCTGACATGATAGTTTTCACTCCTACATATATAACTCCTACAAATATAACAAATTTCTTTAAGTTAATGTTATGAATGAATATTATTTCTCATATTTTGAATGATATAACAAAATAAATAGGAAATACCGTCCTTGCCATTTGGTTAGCTTGTACATACCTTAACCCTCTCTCTTCTGTTGCCCCCGGAAGTTATGTTCTTTGGCAAAACATTTTTAACAGCTGGCAGTTGTATAGGAAGAGTTAAGAAAAATATCAAAAGAACAGATTGTAATGGCTTTTGTAGCAACTTGCATTGAAACGACTGCAAGATTTCTTAATGTTGACTATAACGAAGTTTTTCAACGTATGGAACGCGTTGGAATGATTGATAATTATATCATTCCAAACTACGAACCCTTACATAGTGAAAGCAGAGAGGTGTTAGCAGAACGATTGATTGAATGTTTAAATAATTGGGAGTCTAACTTATGAACGAGATAATTGTATATCACGTAAGTACAGATATTGTGGAAAATCCTATCTGTGAATTAGGCAGAAAAAATTTAGACTTTGGACAAGGGTTTTACATTACTGATATACGCGAACAGGCTGTTAAATGGGCTGAAAATATTGCTCATATTCGTACTAAACAACCTATTCTAAATAGATACAGACTAAATCGTAATGCTATTATAAAAGAAGCTCGTTGCAAAATATTTGAAGCATACGATGAACAATGGCTTGAATTTATTATTTCTAATCGCACAGGCGAAAATGTTGCTAAAAATTTTGACTTTGTTGAGGGTGGTGTCGCAAACGATAGGGTTATTGATACTATTAATCTATATATTGCAGGGTTAATGGAACTAAACACTGCTTTGCGTGAGTTGTCAAAACATAGGACAAATAATCAGATGTGCATTTTAAATCAAGATATTATAAATAGACACCTTATATTCGATGGATACGAAGAGTTATAATAGTTCTACTAAATCACCTATTATTCAGGAGATTATTATGAGTAATAGAATAGGAGCTATTTCTATAATTTTATCAAAATTACTTAATATAACACCTTTAAAAGCCCTAAAGATGTTCTATTCAAGCAATGCGTGTATAAATCTACACAACAAATCAACAGGTCTATATCTATACGGAGATTTGTACATAGCAGAAGATTTTATCAACGAAATCAACAGTAATAATATCACATAAATTATAAAATTATTAGATGCAAACTTTATTTATATCATTTGTTTGTTATATCTTTGCAACCCCAATTGGCACGGTGGTGCTTATTTAGTAATAAATGAACATATACAATGCGGGGCTGACTGGATTTGACAGCGGGCAGAAGTGATATGTAAGCATGCAGAGCCTCCTTAGGTTTGCTCTTTAATCTGAGCCTTTGAAATTATAACTGGCGAGAATAACTACGCTCTTGCTGCCTAATCGAAGTACAGTAGATTGGCTTAATTTCGCTACAAGGTAGTGAAACAAGACATCGCTCGGATGCTGTTGTTCCGAAGCTATCCCCTTAAGCGGTGCTATTATATCGGAAATAGTTTGTGGTGAGCCTTGCACCTCAGATGAAATTTTAAAGGCTAAGGTATATGATTGGTAGCTTTGGTCTTGTCTATACCCTACAATTTAAGCAAAGATAAGCATGTAGAAAGCCTATTGTTTCCCTGTATGGACGAGGGTTCAATCCCCTCCAGCTCCACACCATTATAAGAGATGTATCATTATTTTTGATATGTCTCTTTTCTTTTTTACTATTAAAACGTGATAAGTTACATTCTTACATTTGCGAAAGGAGCATACAAGTAGTATGTGCCAAATCCAAAATTGATAGTAACGATGGAGTTTGCTCGTTATCATAGAGCGTGGATAAGGATTGTTAGAATGAGTAAAATACAAGTTACTGAAATTTTGGTTGCAGGGAGCATACAAGTAGTATGTGACCAAATCCAAAATTGATAGTAACGATGGAGTTTGCTCGTTATCATAGAGCGTGGATAAGGGTTGTTAGAAAGGTTTAGATACAACTAACTTGTTAATGAAAGCGAAGGAAGCATACAGATAGTATGTGGCCCAGATTGAAATTTACAAGTTAGGCAGTAGATAAGCCTTTATCACAACCCAACCCCGAGATCAGTATTATTTAACAACACCTCAAACTTACAACTATCCTTTAGGTTGGGATATACTTCGGCTATAAACCATTGTGCCAACTTTTCGTCTCGCTCTTCGGTTGTGCTGTTATTGCAAAAGAGGTTTATGCTGGCATATTCAAAGTATTTATCGGCAAGGGCTATATCGTTTAGTACTCTCTCTTTTGTGTCTCCTTTTGTACAGCATAAGAGGCATACTCCTTGGTAATGTTTTGCTATGTCGGCAGGGGTTATTTGTGGTGGTATACCTTTGTTCCACTGTTGGCGGAGTGTTGTATTGAATGTTTCTACTCCGCAACGGAATTTTACTTTGGCAGGATAGAATTGTTGTGCAAATTCTTTTAGTTTGTTATGGTATAGGTAGTGTGCTTCAAACCATAGGGTATGTATGTTTTTTTCTTTTACAAGTTGTTTTATATGTGAGATGGTTTGAGTATCGAGTTCGGGTGCTGAACCTGAATTTATTATGTCTAATACTCCATATTTGCCTGTTACTTGTTGTAATATGGGGCGGTTTATGGTATAGGGGTGTTGAGATGTATCGGTATGGTAATCGCAGAATGTGCATTTTTTCCATAAACACCCCCTACCCTGCAACAATATGAATTCGCGCGGAAGTTTTGTTGTTATTAATGAATAGCGTTGCATCTTATTGTCGCAATAGCAGTTTATTTATGTAGTTTATTGCCATATATGCCATTGGGGTGGCAAAGAGTGCTTCTATTGCGAGTTTGGCTACATATTGAAGGGCGAGCATTAGTAATAGCTCTTTGGTTGTTACAACGCCTGCAAATGCTATTAGCACAAAGGGTACTGCATCAAAGATGTAGGCTATTGCCGAGCTTCCTATGGTTCGGAGCCATAGATGACGTCCTTTTGTCCATTTTTTTATTCGCTCCATAAACCATGCGTTTGATAGTTCTCCGAGCAAGAACCCTACTAACGAAGCTACTACTATTCTGGGTACGTAAGTGAATATATGGTTATAGGCTTGTTCGGTCTGATGCAAATGTTCGGGCGAGGGTAACCATACTCCTATTTGGGTACATACTACCATTAGTATGTTGCAAAAGAGGGTGAGCCATATTACGCGTCGTGCTGTGCGATATCCCCATATTTCGGTCAGCACATCGCCAAGCATATATGCAAAGGGGAAAGTTATTGTACCTGCATCAAAGTAAAATAGACCAAATATGCCTATTACTTTTACTGCCATTACGTTTGATACGAGATAGAGTGTTACAAAGAGTGCTGTAACTATCAGCAAGGGTGCGTTTACGCCTGTTGCTACATCTCGGTTTTTTAAAGGGTTGTCCGATACCTTGTTCATTTTATTAGTTTTTAGTTGTTAGTTTGTTAGTTGTTAGTTGAAACCCTTTTGTAGTTATTTATTATTTTAGTTTTTCTGTTAACTTAAAACTACCCCGAGGGGCGGTTACAACCGACAACTAATAACTATCTAAGTTGCTCGCTTTATTAATAATATCATTTTTATTGAGAGATCGAAGAATACTATCTTGGCATTGGCGTTACGCGATATATCGTTTTCGGCTCTGCCAAATTCTTCCATTATCTCTATTACGTTTTTTTCGTTTATGAAGGGGGCAAAACGGGTTGAGAAGTTTCGCTCTTCGGGTGTCAGATATACTATTGAGGGTATGTGTGCATTGTATATATAGTTCTCGCGCAACATTCGCTGACAATATTGTAAGAAGCGTTTTTCTGCTTCGCGACCGAGTTTTGCTACCTCCTCGCTCCAAGCCTTCATCTCTTTTATTTTTCGCGCGTATGATAGTCGCATCATCTGCACAAAGAGGTCAAAGAATTGTGAGTTTTCGCCTGTTTGCCTCATTAAGTCTAATGCTCGGCGATAACTACCTCCTGCTAATCGGGTTATTCCATCGGCTGCCTCCTTATCGACATTGAAATTTGTTTGTATTGCTTGCGATATGGTTTCGGCTGGTAACGACTTGAAGTTCAAGGGTTGTGTTCGTGACAGTATGGTTGCCAATAGCTTGTCGGGACGGTTTGATACGAGTAGGAATATTGTCTTATCGTATGGCTCTTCTAATATCTTCAACAACTTGTTGGCGCAACCTTCGTTCATCAACTCAGGTAGCCATATTATCATTACTTTGTATTCTGATTGAAAACTTTTGTATGTTAGTTTGCGTATTATATCCTGACTTTCATCAACATATATTTGCGGTTGGGCATTCTCGGCATTTATCTCTGAGAGCCAACTCTCCAACGATATGTATGTTGTTTCGGACAAAAGGTGTCGCCACTCTTTTATATAGTCGTCAGATACGGCGCGTTTGGGTTTTGATGTTTTGTATATGGGAAAGACATAATGTATGTCGGGGTGCATCATAGAGGTTATCTGTCGGCACGACGGACACTCACCACACGAATCGGTATCGCCAGGTTTTTTCCCTGTACAGTTTAGGTAACGTGCATAAGCTATTGCCATTCCCAATTTACCTACTCCGTCGGGACCGCATAGTAATCGGGCATGTGGTATTTTACCTTCCGATACAGATTGTATCAAATGGGCTTTTATATCTTCGTGTCCTATTATATCTCTGAAAAACATCGTCTCTTTTTTACTGTTTTAATATACTGCTTTTGCTACCTGAGCTACGCTATCGGTTGCCATTAGCGAATAGAAGTGTATGCTTGGCACTCCTTTTGCTTTTAGCTCTTTTGCCTGCATGGTACACCACTCTATTCCCACCTGTTTTGCTGCTGCATCGTCTTTGCATTTTGATAACTCCTCTGCTAAAGCATCGGGTAAATCAACATGGAACACTTTAGGTAATACGTTCAACTGATTGGCAAAGACTATGGGTTTTATTCCGGGTACAATGGGCACGGTTATGCCTATTGCCCTGCAACGTTCAACAAATTCAAAGTATTTTGCGTTGTCAAAAAACATTTGAGTTACTACATAGTCGGCTCCGTTGTCAACTTTGTCTTTAAGGCGTTTTATATCCTGCTCCATATTGGGAGCTTCGTCGTGCTTCTCGGGATAGCCTGCCACTCCGTATGAGAATGGAGTTGTTATTGAGGTTTGTGTACCATCAATAAATAGTCCTTTGTTAAAATCGTTTACCTGATTTTGCAACTCTATTGCGTGTGAGTATCCGTCAGGCTCAGGTATAAAACGAGGATCGTGTTTTGCTTTGTCTCCTCGTAATATCAATAGATTTTGTATTCCCAAAAAGTTTAAATCAATTAGAGAGTACTCTATCTCACTTCTTGAAAATCCGCTACATATTATATGTGGTACAACAGTAATATTATATTTGTGTTGTATTGCCGATGCCAAAGCCACTGTTCCCGGGCGTGTGCGTACTGCTACTCGTTTATATAATCCGCCGTCAGCCTCTTTGTATATATACTCGCTACGGTGAGATGTTATATTTATATATTGAGGGTCAAACTCCCTTAAACGATCAATTGTCTTAAACACCTTTTCAATACTGTTCCCTTTTAATGGGGGTAGCACCTCAAACGAAAAGGCGGTTTTATTGCTATTGGTTATAAGTTCTTTTACTTTCATCGTCTCCGATTTTATACAACTTACAAAAATAATACTTTTCTGTAATTAATTGGAATAGTTACAACGCTTTTGAATGTTTTTTATTAACTTTGAGGATAATTGCATTATTGACTTTAAATGAGATTTGAAGATTTAGACCTTGAACCTGAAGTGCTGGACGGTTTGGACGCAATGAATTTTATTGAAGCCACTCCTATTCAAGAGCTTACTATTCCGGTTGTATTAGAGGGTAAAGATATTATAGCCTGTGCTCAGACAGGTACAGGCAAAACCGCCGCTTATATTCTACCACTGCTTAACCTTATTATGCGCCATAAGTTTGATGGCGATGATGATGCCGTTAGAGCTATTATTATTGCTCCTACTCGCGAATTGGCTTCGCAAATTGATATGCAGTTTGAGGGGTTCTCATACTTTATGCCAATCTCAACTCTTTCAGTTTCTGGAGGTGGCGACGGTGCACAATGGGACCAACAAAAGCGCGCTTTTAATAAAGGGGCCGATGTTATTATTGCTACCCCGGGTAGAATGATTTCGCATTTGATTAACAGCAAAATATCGCTTGACAGCGTTGAATACTTAGTTCTTGACGAGGCTGACAGAATGTTGGATATGGGCTTTTATGATGATATTATGAAAATATCAAAGCATCTGCCAAGCAACCGACAAACTCTGCTGTTTTCGGCTACTATGCCTCCTAAAATAAGAACGTTGGCAAAGAATATTCTGAATAACCCTGCCGAGATTAATGTTGCCATTTCAAAACCTAACGAGGCTATTAAACAGATGGCTTATGTTTGCTATGAGCCTCAGAAAATTGGTTTGGTTGAGCATATATTTTCAAACCCCATTGAGAGCAAAACAATAATTTTTTCATCGTCAAAGATTAAGGTTAAGGAGCTTGCTCACACTCTCAAACGTATGAAATATAATGTCAGGGCTATGCACTCTGACCTTGAACAGAGCCAACGCGATGAAGTTATGCTCGACTTTAAGAATGGAAAAGTTGATATACTTGTTGCCACTGACATTGTTGCTCGCGGTATTGATATAACTGATATTGGTTTGGTTATAAACTACGATGTTCCGCACGACCCTGAGGATTATATCCACCGCATAGGGCGTACTGCTCGAGCTAATGCCGAAGGTGAAGCTATTACATTTATTTCGGAAAAAGAGCAGGATAAGTTTGGGAAAATTGAACGTTTTTTGGAGCGAGAGATTGAAAAAATTCAAATACCCGAACATTTGGGCGATGTCCCTGCATACACACCCAGCGTGAATGAAAAGAAGAAGAAGTTTTACAAAAGAGCGAATAATCGCAAGGGTAATGGGTTTAAGGGAAAGAAAAGATATAATAGCAAAGGACACAACTCAAACCCACATAAAAACAGAGGCAATAACAATTAATGATTTACACAAACAAAATTCAAACACTTATGAGATATTATAAATACATCATATCGACATTTATTGTTGCTTTATCTTTTACATCGTGTAACTCTGACAAGAACAATGATGAAGCTAAAGAGGTTGAGAAAATTATAAAATATGGCTTGCCTATTGAGGACTACGATGTTATGTGCGACACACTGAAACCCAATCAAACATTTACCGAGCTGCTTGAAGGTTTTGGTTTTACCATTAAAGATGTTTACAACCTTGTTCAATGCCCCGACTCGGTTTTTAATGCTCGCAAATTGCGTCCGGGACAGATTTGCTCACTACTTTGCGATACCGACTCTATTGCTACTCCACGTTATTTGGTGTATGAGGAGAACTTAAGGGACTATGTGGTATTTGACCTTACCAACAACTATAAGGCTACACGCAAAAGCAACCCGACACATTGGTGCGAGAAAGAGGTTGCAGGTGTGGTAAACTCATCGTTATGGGTATCAATGCAAGAGAGCGGTGCATCGCCTTTGTTGGCAGTTGAGATGTCGCATATCTTTGGGTGGTCGGTTGATTTCTTTGGTGTTCAAAGGGGCGATGAGTATCGTCTGATATATACAGGCGAATATATTGGAGAGACCCCTATTAATAATTATCGTATTTTAGCTGCATCGTTTAAAACTGCAGATACTACTATTTATGCAATTCCGTTCACTCAAGATAATGAGGAGCTCTTCTATAATGTTGATGGTAACAGTCTTGAGGGTCCGTTCCTAAAGGCACCACTTGATTACTACCGCATATCATCGCGTTTCACAAACAGCCGCTTTCACCCTGTTCTAAAACGATATAGAGCGCATCACGGTGTTGATTATGCCGCTCCCGTTGGAACTCCTGTTTATGCTATTGGTAGCGGAAAGGTTATTGCTAAAGCATATCAAGCCGGCGGTGGCGGTAATTATGTAAAAATTCGCCACAATAGCGTGTATGTTACAACATATATGCACCTTTCGCGCTTTGCCAAAGGTCTTAAAGTAGGTGACTACGTTAAACAAAAACAGGTTATCGGATATGTTGGTTCAACCGGCATTTCAACAGGACCTCATCTTGATTTCAGGGTTCATGAAAATGGCAAACCCATTAATCCGCTAACAATAAAATCGCAACCCAAAAAACCTATCAGTAAAGCAAATAAAGAGGCTTTTAATTTGGTTGCCGATTCGCTTGTATTGCGTCTTAAAGCTATTGATAGTGGCATATTGATAAACAAATAAATCGTGTAATTATGTCTGAAACTCCTCGTCCCCTTAATTTCACCGAAGCTCTCAATGCTTCAATAAGCAAATTGTTCTATTTTCATGGTCGTTCGCGAAGATCTGAGTTTTGGTGGACTCAGCTTGTTGTATATCTCGCATCTATAACAATTCCTTTTTTAGGTTTTATTTTCCATATATTGACAATTCCGCTTACATTCCGCAGACTACACGACACCGGACGCAGTGGCTGGTGGTGGGGTTTAGGCGCATTACTGAATTTTGCATTCTGGAGTGTTATAATATACGAAGTAGCTATAACATTAGGCACAATTGCATATTATCCCGACTACTATTTTGATGATATAACAAACTCAAACTCCATAATACTTTATGCTTTGTTAGGTGTTGCAATGGTAATATATAATATTGTATTCCTGATATTTTGTTGCCTCGACAGCGAACCTTACGAAAACAAATATGGCGAATCGCCTAAGTATGTATATATTGAGATGAATGACAATAATTATAACAGATAAACTTATCGGTTTATATCTTATAAACCAAACTAAGGAACTGAGAATTTCTAAAAAAAATTTTCTCAGTTTTTTTTTATTCCATCAAGATTGTGCCACGTTTTGGCATATATACCCCCTACTTTTGTATCAGAAAACAACAGAAAAGTAAAATTGTAAATGATATAAAATTATGGAAGTATTCTTATTAATTGCCGGCGTCGCTCTTATCCACAGTTTAATTGGGTGCATTTTGGGCATGGACTTTTAATATTAGTTATCAGTTTTAGTTGTTAAACTCGTTTAATATACCAAATAAAAAAAGGAGGTAATTATGTTTGAAATTTTAATTTACATTGGTTTAGCTCTGCTTTTCTTAGATGCAGTTTTAGGGAAAGGGGGAAATTTATAATGTTTGCAGTTATTGTTATAGCGGTTCTTCTGCTTAATGTATTTGCTCAAATGACAGGAGGTTCTGACCGATGGGTAGAATAGTCAGTTGTCAGCTATTAGTTGTTTAATATTTTATTATGGATAGGATTATTTATAACTTAAAAAAGAGGCGAAAAGAGTTGGGTTATACCAAACTGTATGTTGCTCAAAAAGCAGGGATAACACCAAATAGTATGGTTAATATTGAGCATGGCAAGTGTTGTTCATTAAAGAGTTTGTTGGCAATATGCGATGTTCTTAAATTGAGGCTTGAATTGGTTTCAATTGATTTAAGTATTACATCAGATATTGATGATTATAGATATGATGTATAAATATGTAGAATATTAAAATAGATTAAAGTTAAAGTTGCACTCTCTCTTTAAATAAATTGTTTCATATTTTAAAAGTGAATAAAAAGGTTATAATTAAATTATGATTAGGTAGCTATGAAAAGCAACTTTAACTTAAAACTGCTTTTAGGAGTAGTTTTGCAATCTCGGGGTAACCCGAGGTTGCTTTTTAAAGGTGGAGAGAGTAAAATAAAGACAAAAAAATACCCCCGATAAAGGACGAGGGTTACCTAATGTTCTCACAACGGAAAAATCCTTATTGTGAATTACTTCAAATTAGTGAGAGCAAAAATATATAATTTTTCATTTAATTGCAAATTAATTTTATAAATTTGAAGAAAAATATTTATTGTTCTTGAAATTATATATAAAAACATATAGAATATGAAAAAGATTTTAGGCTTAGATTTAGGCGTTGGAAGTATTGGCTGGGCATTAGTTAATGAAGCAGAAAATGATTCTGAGAAATCTTCTATTATAAAGTTGGGAGTTAGAGTAAATCCTTTAACTACCGATGAGAGCCAAAATTTTGAAAAAGGCAAAAGTATTACAACAAATGCAGACAGAACTCTTAAACGTTCTGCAAGAAGAAATCTGCAACGATATAAACTTCGTAGAGAAAACCTAATAGAGATATTAAAGGAGAATAATATTATCTCTAACGAAACAATTTTATCAGAAATAGGTAATAAATCAACTTTTGAAACTTACAAATTAAGAGCAAAAGCTGTTAACGAAGAGGTTTCATTAGAAGAGTTTGCTCGTATCCTTTTAATGATTAACAAAAAACGCGGATATAAGAGCAGTAGGAAAGCAAAAGGAGGAGAAGAGGGTAAATTAATTGATGGAATGGATATTGCCATTCAGATGAACAATGAGAATAAAACTCCAGGTATTATATGCTTAGAATTACTTCAAAAAGGGAAAAAATCTTTACCCGATTTTTATAGATCGGATCTTCAAAATGAACTAAACAGAATTTGGGAAAAACAAAAAGAGTTTTACCCCAGTATTTTAAATAATGATATATTAGATGAGATTAAAGGGAAAAACAAATCTCAAACTTGGGCTATATTAGCAAAATATCTTGTTTGGGAAGAGATTGTTACTGATTGGGACAATGAAAATGGCTGTTCTAAAATTGTTTCCGAAGAAAAGAAATTAGTTGGCATTAAACGAGAAAAGAAAGGACTTGAACTAAAGATAGAGGACTATAAATGGAGAGTTGATGCTTTAACAAATAAAATTGGTCTTGAGGAGCTTGCCATTGTAATACAAAATATAAATGGCGAGATTAGTTCTTCAAGCGGTTATTTGGGTGCTATTAGTGATAGGAGCAAAGAGTTATTTTTCAACAAACAAACTGTTGGTCAATACTTATATGAGATTATCAAAAACAATCCTAACGAGAGCCTTAAAAATAAGGTCTTTTACAGACAAGATTATTTAGATGAATTTGAAACTCTTTGGGAAGAACAAGCAAAATATCACAAAGAGTTGACATATGAGTTAAAGAAAGAGATCCGCGATACAATTATTTTTTACCAACGCAGATTAAAAAGTCAAAAAGGGCTAATAAGTTTTTGTGAATTAGAAAAAAAAGAAAAGATAGTAAACATAGATGGTAAAGAAAAAACTATTACTATTGGCTGTAAGGTCATACCGCGCTCATCTCCCCTATTCCAAGAATTTAAAATTTGGCAAAGATTAAACGATATTACAATAAATGGGGAATATCTATGTCAAGAGTATAAGGGGGTAAATGAATTGTACATTGAATAAAAACGTAAAATATTAATAATTAATAAGATAAGGAATAGAGGTTAAAAATGAATTGTACAAAACCTGTTAAGTTGGTTTAATTTGATGTTAATTTCAATGGATATAATTAACAGGATTGATTAAGTTTGATTTAATTCTGTGTTAATTGGGGGCTGAGGAGCCTCCTTTTTTTATGTCTTTGAGTTGCTTGCTTTGAGGGCTAAGGATTTGTTATTGCTTGATTTTAGAGGGTTTTGATCGTTCTGTGAGTTGTTTATTCCATTAATGGTTTTGGGTGCTGCGAGGGGCTTATTTTGAGGTCTATTTTAATGCTGTTTAAAGGGCTATTAATTGGTGTTTATTGAGTGGATCCTGCAGGTACTTTTTGGGGCTATTTTTGTGCAAAAGTGTGATTGGGAATTCAAATGGGAATTCAAATGGGAATTCAAAATCACGAAAAAAAGTGCTTGAGTTTGCCCACAAAATACACGAAAATGCGTTGAGTTGACCCCCATAATACATAAAAAGTACACGAGTTTTTGAAGTTTTTACCCTCTTGAAACCCTTTTGTATAGGACGTTTTAGACGTTTTTATTACTTTTATTAGGGGTGTTTAGTGCCTCTCTCCCTTATTTGGGGTTATTTTGCTCGTACAATTTACACCCATTCAAGAACATTATTATCCTGCACTTGCAATATCTCCAGTGCTGGCATCTGATACATTTTTTTGTAGCTGAAGTTCAAGTTGTGAAATACGTTCTTTTAGTTTGCCGATCTCTTCTGCTTGTTCTAAAGTCTTTTTATAAAATAGATTAATTTTTACATCATCGGCATCAACTTCAGTTTTATTAATAGATATATCTTTTTGAAATTGTATTCTACGATTTAAATTATTTCCATCTTCTATAAAGTAGGGCTCTAAGGGCGTATGTGTTTTTCTAAAGATACTATTACCTCTTCCTAACAATAACCAATATGGGTCAACAAAGTACATATCGCAAATTTTAGCAACCATATCAATACCTGCCTTCATTCTAAAATTCAGAATTTCTGAAAACTTTTGAGGTGAAACACCTAAGCATTCAGCTAAATCTTGTTTACTGGCAACTAATTGGTTTGCAACAATAGCGTTTAATGCATCAACTGCACGAGAATTAATTTCAGGTTTTGACAAAATTCTTTCAAATAATTCCATATTTTCTGAAAAATATTTTTGATAATTACAGAATTTCTGTATATTTGCATCGTGTTAAGAATAACAACGCAGTAAAAATACGAAAAAATAAGTATTTAAACAATATAAATATAGCAATTATGGACTTTACAAAGATTATTCAAGGAACAGACCATTGGGGTAATGTTTTCGAGTATGAGATTAACGGTAAGCAATTCTCTATACAAGGAGAGTTGTATTACAACAAAAAAAGAGAGAGATATGAACATATACACGTAGGACCACGAGGTGGTGAATATTTAATATGGTGGAAATAATGGAACTTAAAACTTACAAGGCAAATGAATATCTGTCATACTTGGCTGATTATTTAATCAGTAATAACAAACCGTTCAGTTTTGACGGAACAGAGATAGAGTTTACAGCAACTACAGCATTTATTAAGAGAATGCAAGAGGATGATCATTTATTATCAATAATAAAATTACAGGAGGTAATATGGGAATGAAAAAGATAAATCTGCAAGTAAAAGTAACTTACACTGTAAGTATGGAATGTGAGGTTACTGATGATATAATGAAAGCTTTAGAGTGTATGCAGGAAGAGTTCCCTTCAGGGATGTATGATGATCATACTTTGGATTGTAGCGAGGATTCATCAAAAGCATTTGAATGGTTAGGCGATAAGTGTAAAGAAAATGATGCCTATTCTTGGAGTTTTGAAATTGAAGATTTAACGGAGGAATAATTATGAGCATAAAAAGATATATACATGTAACCGGTGAACAACGCCAATTTTTAATAAAGGCGTTTAAGTCAAATGAGATGACTATATGGCGAGCACTCAATTATATAAACGATAGCGACACATCGCGTCGCATAAGGAAATTAGCAATAGAACGTGGTGGTATTGCTATGGTAATGGCAGAAGAGGCAGAGACACTCTATGATGCTGACGGATATATGAGGCAGTATTTTCCGAACGGAGTGCTGATAGAGGGTAATAAAACAACCGGTTATGTTGCGATACTCAAAGAGGGCACAGAGATAGCGGGATTTAACAACCCAAGTCTGACAGAGTTAGAAAATATACAAGCACAAGCAATGAGATTATAATCCTGAATGGCATAGGCTGCGGTTCGACTCCGCAGCAGGAGCAAATAAAAGAGAGTGATATGGAATATTACAATAACATATTGGCAATAGAGAGCAATTGGCTTATCAATTCTGGGATTATTTCAGAAGCTAACTATCAAAATTTGCGAGCAAGGAAGGATATAACTATCCTTCGTCGTGGTTGCCGTAATACCCCTGCTTTGGTTGCCTTTGACAATATGCCTGACAGGTTTAAAGCAAAGGTGATTGAGAAGTTAGGTGGTAACCCATACGATATTGTCAAGACTAACCGATTAGCCTCGCTTATTGAGGACGATTTGGAGGCTTCAAGGTTCTTTGATGAATACGAGATTAGCGAAGATGGCAGACACTTACCAACAGAGAAGAGACGCGAGTATTACGCTAATGCTATTGTGCTTAATGCTATCGGTGTACTAATTGCCAATCGCAGAGCCAAACGCTCGGCATTGGGTAGTAAAGCGGTTAGGTTCTGGGACGTTATAGCAGAGTCGGCACAGGAGTTAGATCGTACTCGCTATCCTCACTCTTTACCTGCCAATCCACGCAGATTAGAGAGCAAATACAAACTCTATCAAAAAGAGGGATATGCGAGTCTTGTACATAAAGGATATACCAACAACAACCGCAATGCTGCAAGAGTTAAGAGTGAGGAGCAAATGAGCACTATGCTAACTCTCTTATCGTTGCCTCATAACTTTGATGACACAGAGGTAGCACGCAAATATAATCAAATGGCTGCTACTTGGGGTTGGGATACCGTTACAGCGAGTACCGTTGCCAATTACCGAGACAAATATGCAGATGTAATATATCCACGTCGCAGAGGTGGCAGTGCTTATCACAATAACCGCAGTATGCAAGTTAAGAGGTCAGCACCTGTATATCCTATGCAAATGTGGACA